>NZ_JAMRYM010000020.1:0-44154 GCF_023743255.1 Rathayibacter rubneri
GGCCGACCCCGTCGACACCGAGACGCCGGCCATGTCGAGCAGCAGCAGGAGGGAGTCGCCCTGCGCGACCGCCTCGTCGCCGGTGTGCTCGCAGCGGTGCCGGGTGCGACCCTCACCGGCCCCGCCGTCGACTCCGGGCGTCGTGCGGCGAACAACGCGCACTTCGCGTTCCCGGGCGCCCAGGGCGACTCCCTCCTGCTGCTGCTCGACATGGCCGGCGTCTCGGTGTCGACGGGGTCGGCCTGCACCGCCGGGATCCCCGAGCCCTCCCACGTCGTCATGGCCCTCGGCCGGAGCGAGGACGAGGCCAGGGGCGTCCTGCGCCTGACCCTCGGCCGCACCACGACCGACGCCGACATCGACGCGGTGCTCGCGGCTCTGCCCGCGGCCTACACCCGGGCGGCCCGCGCCGGTCTGTCGAACCGGGCGGTCCTGCCCGCGACCTGAGCCCGGACTGCGCGCGCCGCCCGCCCGCTCGTAGACTCGGACGGTGAAGGTTCTCGCGGCGATGAGTGGTGGAGTGGACTCGGCGGTGGCCGCGGCCCGGGCAGTGGAGGCGGGGCACGACGTGGTCGGCGTCCATCTCGCGCTCAGCCGCATGCCGGGCACGCTCCGGACGGGCAGCCGCGGCTGCTGCACGATCGAGGACTCGATGGACGCGCAGCGCGCCGCGAACGTCCTCGGCATCCCGTACTACGTCTGGGACTTCTCGGAGCGCTTCAAACTCGACGTCGTGGACGACTTCGTGGCCGAGTACTCCGCGGGCCGCACGCCCAACCCGTGCATGCGCTGCAACGAGCGGATCAAGTTCGCCGCCCTGCTCGAGAAGGCGCTCGACCTCGGCTTCGACGCCGTGTGCACCGGCCACTACGCCTCCCTCGTCACCCTGCCCGATGGCGGGCGCGAGCTGCACCGTGCCAGCGACGAGGCGAAGGACCAGTCCTACGTGCTGGGCGTGCTGACCGCCGAGCAGCTCGCCCACTCGATGTTCCCGCTGGGGACGACGCCGTCGAAGGCGGTCGTCCGCGCCGAGGCCGCCGCTCGGGGTCTGAGCGTCGCGAACAAGCCCGACAGCTACGACATCTGCTTCATCCCCGACGGCGACACCCGCGGCTGGCTCTCCGAGCGCGTCGCTCCGGAGTCGGGCGCGATCGTCGACCGCGACGGAGCGGTCGTCGGCGCGCACGAGGGTGCGCACGGGTACACGGTGGGCCAGCGGCGGGGCCTCCACCTCGGAGTGCCGGCCGCCGACGGACGTCCCCGCTTCGTGCTCGAGGTGCGGCCGAAGACCAACGAGGTGGTCGTGGGTCCGCGGGAGGCGCTGCGCATCGGACGGATCGCGGGATCCCGGTTCACCTGGGCCGGCGCCGCGCCCGAGGACGCCGCGACTCCCTTCCGCTGCGACGTCCAGATCCGCGCGCACGCCGACCCGGTGCCGGCCACCGCGGTGGTGTCGGAGGTCGATGGCAGTGTCGAGCTCGTGATCACCCCCGACTCCCCTCTCGACGGCGTCGCTCCTGGGCAGACCGCCGTCGTCTACCTCGGCACGCGAGTCCTCGGCCAGTGCACGATCGACCGCACCGTCGCCGCCGACCTCGTGGGCGCGCTCTGATGGCCGCCGACGTCCCCGTCGGTCCGCGGGTCGACGAGCTGCGCGAGCGGATCCGAACCGCGAGCGAGAACTACTACGCGGCCGACGCCTCGGTCCTCTCCGACGCCGAGTACGACGCCCTGGTCCGCGAGCTGGCCGCACTCGAGGCCGAGCACCCCGAGCTCGCCACCGAGGACTCGCCGACCGTGATCGTCGGCGGGATCGTGGCCGCGGGCCTCGCTCCGATCGACCACGCCGAGCGGATGCTGTCGCTCGACAACGTGTTCTCGGCCGACGAGCTGCGCGAGTGGTGCGAGAAGACGGTCGCGTCCTCGGGTCGCGCGATCTCGTGGCTCACCGAGCTGAAGATCGACGGTCTCGCCATCTCGCTCCGCTACGAGCACGGGCGCCTCGTCACCGCCGCCACCCGCGGCGACGGCCGCACCGGCGAGGACGTCACCGTGAACGCGGTCCGGCTGGCCGGCATCCCGGAGCAGCTCTCGGGGGAGGGCCACCCGACCCTCGTCGAGGTGCGCGGCGAGGTCTTCATCCCGGTGAAGGCCTTCGCCGAGCTCAACGCCCTGCAGGAGCGGCTGCGCGAGGAGGCCGTCGAGGAGTCGCGCGCCCGCTGGGCGGCGCGCCCGGAGGCGACCCGCAAGCCGTTCGAGGAGGAGGGGGCCCGCGACAGCGCACTGCGCCGCTTCCCGACCTTCGCCAACCCGCGCAACGCGGCGAGCGGCGGCCTGCGCCAGCAGCTCGACAAGAAGTCGGGGCTCGACCTGCGGGCCGGCGAGGCGCGGGTGCAGTCCCTCGCGCTCTACGTGCACGGCCTCGGCGCCTGGCCCGATCCGCCGGTCGCGGCGCAGTCCGAGGTGTACGGCCTCCTCGCCTCGTGGGGCCTCCCGGTCAGTGCGCACAACCGCGTCTCCGAGTCGGTCGACGACGTCCTCGCCTTCGTCGAGAAGTACGGTCGCGAGCGGCACTCGGTCGAGCACGAGATCGACGGAGTGGTCGTCAAGGTCGACGAGCTCGCCCTGCACGACGAGCTCGGCGCCACGAGTCGTGCCCCTCGCTGGGCCATCGCCTACAAGTACCCGCCCGAGGAGGTGCACACCAAGCTGCTCGACATCGTGGTGAGCGTCGGCCGCACGGGTCGCGCCACTCCCTTCGCGGTCATGCAGAAGGTCAAGGTGGCGGGATCCGAGGTGCGCCAGGCCACGCTGCACAACGCCGATGTCGTGAAGGTCAAGGGCGTGCTGATCGGCGACACCGTGGTGCTGCGCAAGGCCGGTGACGTGATCCCCGAGGTGCTCGGGCCCGTCGTCGAGCTGCGCGACGGCTCCGAGCGCGAGTTCGTGATGCCGACGGCCTGTCCCGAGTGCGGCACGACCCTCGCCCCCTCCAAGGAGGGCGACGTCGATCTGCGCTGCCCGAACGCCGAGTCCTGCCCCGCCCAGGTGCGCGGGCGCGTCGAGCACATCGGCGGTCGCGGGGCCCTCGACATCGAGGCGCTCGGCGAGGTCAGCGCCGCCGCGCTGACGCAGCCGCTCGTCCCGGCGGAGCCTCCGCTGCGCACCGAGGCGGGCCTGTTCGAGCTCACCCTCGCCGACCTCTTCCCGATCGAGGTCGTCGTCCGCGACTCCGAGACGGGTCTCGAGAAGCTCGACGCCGCCGGGCGGCCCAAGGTCGTCCGGCCCTTCCAGCGCAAGCGCCAGGTCGCGAAGGACGGTCCGTTCGATCCCGGCGCGTCCGTCTTCGCCGGAGACGAGGCCGCAGTCCCGTCCACGAACGCGACGCGCCTGATCGAGAACATCGACAGGGCGAAGACGAAGGAGTTGTGGCGCCTGCTCGTCTCGCTGAGCATCCGGCACGTCGGCCCCGTGGCCGCTCGGGCGCTCGCGGGCTACTTCGGCTCGCTCGACGCGATCCGCGCGGCCGGCCGCGAGGAGCTCGCCGCCGTCGACGGAGTGGGCGGGATCATCGCCGACGCCCTCCTCGACTGGTTCGACGTCGACTGGCACCGCGAGATCGTCGACCGCTGGGCGGCCGCGGGAGTGCGCTTCTCCACGCCGGGCCACCCCGGTCCCGGAGCTGCGGAGGCGGCGGGCGGCGTCCTCGCCGGGCTCACCGTCGTCGCGACCGGGTCTCTCGAGGGCTACTCGCGCGAGGGCGCTCTCGAGGCGATCATGCAGGCGGGCGGCAAGGCCGGCTCGAGCGTGTCCAAGAAGACCGACTACGTCGCGGCCGGCCCGGGAGCCGGGAGCAAGCTCGGCAAGGCGGAGCAGCTCGGCGTGCGGATCATCGACGCGGCGCAGTTCCACCTGCTCGTGACCGAGGGGCCCGCCGCGATCGCCCTCCCCGAGGCGGAGGAGCCCGAGGCGGAGGAGCCCAAGGCGGAAAAGCCCGAGGCGTCGGTTGCCGAGGCGGCGGCCGCCGAGGACCCCGCCGCTCGGGAGCCCGTCGCCGGAGGGTCGGAGCCCGCCGCAGAGGAGCCCCCCGCCGAGAACACCTGAGCACCGGGCGGACGGCCCGCTCGCTGCTGCGGCCGCGTGGTCGTGGCCGTGCGCCCTGGCCGGGCGGCGCGGAGCCGCTCGGTAGACTGGTCGCCGCATCCTCACGAACCACCGATGGAGACGTATGTCCGAGATCACGGCCGAGACGGTCGCCCATCTGGCCCAGCTGGCCAGGATCGACCTCACACCCGAGGAGATCCAGAACATGACGCGGGAGCTCGGCCAGATCGTCGACTCCGTGGCCGCGGTCCAGGCCGTCGCCACCCCCGACGTGCCGGCGACCAGCCACCCGATCCCGCTCGAGAACGTCTTCCGCCCCGACGTGGTCGGCGAGACGCTCACCCGTGAGCAGGCCCTCTCGGGCGCCCCCGAGCACGACGGCAGCCGCTTCCAGGTGTCCGCGATCCTGGGGGAGGAGCAGTGAGCGCGCACGGCGAGGAGATCATCCGCCTGAGCGCCTCCGCGCTCTCCGAGAGGCTCGTCGACGGGTCGATCTCGTCCACGGAGGCCACCCGCGCGCACCTCGACCGGATCGCGTCGGTCGACTCCGCGGTGCACGCGTTCCTGCACGTGGCCGAGGAGGCAGCGGTCGGCACCGCCGCCGACATCGACCGCCGCCGCGCGGCGGGGGAGTCCCTCCATCCGCTCGCCGGGATCCCGCTGGCCGTCAAGGACGTCATCGTCACGAACGACATGCCGACCACCAGCGGCTCGCGGATCCTCGAGGGCTGGCGCCCCCCGTACGACGCGACGGTCATGACGAAGGTCCGCGCCGCCGGGCTCGTGCCGATCGGCAAGACCAACATGGACGAGTTCGCGATGGGCTCGACCACCGAGCGCTCCGCGTACGGACCCACCCACAACCCGTGGGATCTCGACCGCATCCCCGGCGGCTCCGGCGGAGGCTCGGCGGCGGCCGTCGCGAGCTACGAGGCGCCGCTGGCCCTCGGCTCCGACACCGGCGGCTCGATCCGCCAGCCCGCTCACGTCACCGGCACCGTCGGCGTCAAGCCGACCTACGGCGGCGTCTCGCGCTACGGAGCGATCGCCCTCGCCTCCAGCCTCGACCAGATCGGCCCCGTCTCGCGGACCGTCCTCGACTCCGCCCTGCTGCACGACGTGATCGCCGGGCACGACCCGCGGGACTCCACGTCCCTCCGCGACACCTGGCCCTCCTTCGCCGACGCCGTCCGCCGCGCCGACGTGACGGGGATGCGCATCGGAGTCCTCAAGGAGCTCGACGGCGGCGAGGGCTTCCAGCCCGGCGTCCTCGCGCGCTTCCACGAGGCCCTCGCGGTGCTCGAGAAGGCCGGAGCCGAGATCGTCGAGGTGAGCGCCCCGAGCATCGAGCACGCGGTCGCCGCCTACTACCTGATCCTGCCTGCGGAGGCCTCCAGCAACCTCGCGAAGTTCGACTCCGTCCGCTTCGGTCTGCGGGTCACGCCCCAGGGCGGCGGCACGGTCGAGCAGGTCATGGCGGCCACCCGTGAGCAGGGCTTCGGGCCCGAGGTCAAGCGCCGCATCATCCTGGGCACCTACGCGCTCTCGGCCGGCTACTACGACGCCTACTACGGCAGCGCGCAGAAGGTGCGCACGCTCGTCCAGCGCGACTTCGACGCGGCGTTCGCCTCCGTCGACGTCATCGCGTCGCCGACCGCGCCGACCACCGCCTACCGCCTCGGCGAGAAGCTCGACGATCCGCTGGCGATGTACCGCGGCGACATCGCGACCATCCCCGCCAACCTCGCCGGCATCCCCGGCATCTCCGTCCCCGCGGGGCTCGCCGACGAGGACGGACTGCCGGTCGGCATCCAGTTCCTCGCCCCCGCCCGCGAGGACGTGCGTCTCTACACCGTCGGCGGAGCGCTCGAGGCCCTGCTCGAGGAGCACTGGGGTCACCCGCTCCTCGCGAAGGCCCCCGATCTCGCTCCTGCCGAGCAGTTCGCCTCCGAGGAAGGTGCCGTCTGATGGCCTCCGCGCACACGTCCGTCCCCGAGCTCATGGACTACGACGAGGTCTTCGAGCGCTTCGAGCCGGTCCTCGGCTTCGAGGTGCACATCGAGCTCAACACGAAGACCAAGATGTTCTCGGACGCGCCGAACGAGTTCGGCTCCGAGCCCAACACGAACGTCACCCCGGTCGACCTCGGACTCCCGGGCTCGCTCCCGGTCGTCAACGAGCAGGCCGTCCGGTACTCGATCAGCCTGGGGCTGGCCCTCGGCTGCTCGATCGCCCCGTCGAGCCGCTTCGCCCGGAAGAACTACTTCTACCCGGACCTCGCGAAGAACTACCAGATCTCGCAGTTCGACGAGCCGATCGCGTTCGAGGGCTCGGTCGAGGTCGAGCTGGCCGACGGCACGCTCGTCGACATCCCGATCGAGCGCGCCCACATGGAGGAGGACGCCGGCAAGCTCACGCACGTCGGCGGGTCCACCGGCCGCATCCAGGGTGCCGAGTACTCGCTCGTCGACTACAACCGCGCGGGCGTGCCCCTCGTCGAGATCGTCACCAAGCCGATCTTCGGCGCCGGGAAGAACGCACCGGAGTTCGCCAAGGCCTACGTGGCGACCATCCGGGACATCGTCCTCGCCCTCGGGATCTCCGACGCGAAGATGGAGCGCGGCAACCTTCGCTGCGACGCCAACGTCTCGCTCCGCCCCTGGGGCCAGGAGAAGCTCGGCACCCGCACCGAGACGAAGAACGTCAACTCGCTCCGCTCCGTCGAGCGCGCAGTCCGCTACGAGATCCAGCGGCAGGCCGCGATCCTCGCCGCCGGCGGCACGATCACGCAGGAGACGCGCCACTGGCACGAGGACACCGGCCGCACCTCCGCCGGTCGCCCCAAGAGCGACGCCGACGACTACCGCTACTTCCCCGAGCCCGACCTGCTGCCGGTCGTGCCCTCGCCCGAGCTGATCGAGGAGCTGCGCGCCGCCCTCCCCGAGAAGCCGGCCGCCCGCCGTCGCCGTCTGAAGGCCGACTGGGGCTTCACCGACCTCGAGTTCCAGGACGTCGCGAACAGCGGTCTGCTGGTCGAGATCACCGAGACGGTCACGGCCGGATCGACTCCGCAGGCCGCCCGCAAGTGGTGGACCGGTGAGATCGCACGGCTCGCCAACGCGGCGGGCCAGGACCCTTCCGCGCTCGTCACGCCGACGCAGGTGGCCGAGCTGGCCGGACTCGTCGAGAGCGGCACGCTCACCGACCGCCTCGCCCGCGAGGTGCTGCAGGGCGTCGTCGCCGGCGAGGGCACGCCCCAGGAGGTCGTCGACGCCCGTGGGCTCGCCGTCGTCTCGGACGACGGAGCGCTCATCGCGGCGATCGACACGGCTCTGGCCTCGCAGCCCGACGTGCTCGCCAAGATCCGCGACGGCAAGGTGCAGGCCGCCGGTGCGGTGATCGGCGCCGTGATGAAGGCCATGAAGGGCCAGGCCGACGCCGCTCGCGTGCGCGAGCTGGTACTGGAGCGCGCCGCCGGCTGAGCCGGTGCGCGGGGAGCGGAGGAGACGATGAGCGACGAGCCCGAGGTCTCCTCCGTTCCCGCGCGACTCGATCTGCCGAGCGGCGGGTTCCTGCGTCCGCTCGTGTCCAGCGATGCCGAGCTGCTCCGCGGAGTGATCGGGGAGCGTCGGGCCTGGCTCGCGGCGCTCCTCCCCGAGGGCGCCGAGGCCGCCGAGCCCGAGGACGACGTGCGTGCGCTCCGCGCTCTCGAATCCGCCGCCCGGGACGGACGCGTGCACGCCTTCCTCCTGGTGGATGAGACCTGGAGCACCGCGATCGGCGCTCTGAGCATCGTCCCCGGGCAGGGGCGGACCGCCTCGACCTCGTGGTGGGTCGTGCCCGAGCTGCGCGGCTCCCGGATCGAGGAGGAGCTCGACGCCTTCACGCGGCGCTGGCTCCTCACCCGCTGGCCGTTCGACGAGGTCGAGACGCCCGACAACCATCCGGAGGATCCGGCCGCGCTGGCCGGCGCCAACCTCCTCGCCGTCCTGCCGGACGAGCCCGAGCGCACACCGCTGCCCGAGCCCGATCTCGAGGCGGCCCGGCGACTGTGGGCCGAGTACCCCGGCTCCGGACCCTCGCCGCTGCCACCTGTCGAGTCGTTCGGCGACTCCGTCGAGCTCGCGGACGAACTGCTCGAGCTCGTTCGGCGCGGGGTCAAGACGGCGACCGCGTCGCTGGTCGGCGACGAGCCGGTTCCCGCGGCGGGCGACCACTGGATCGTCTGCGACGGCGCGGGCGTCCCTCGTCTCGTACTGCGCACCGACGAGGTGCGGATCGCTCCGCTCGACTCGGTCGACGACGCGTTCGCCTGGGCCGAGGGGGAGGGCGACCGCTCGCGGGAGTCCTGGCTGCGCGGGCACCGCCGGTACTTCACCCGCGAGGACCCGGAGTCGCCGCTCGATCGCGTCGTCTTCGAGCGCTTCCGCGTGGTCTGGCCCCGGGGCGAGGCGGACCGTGCCGCCGCCTTCCTCCGCAGCCCGGCAGCGACCCCGCCCCACTGACGCCCGCCGCGCTGATCTCGGGGTGGCGCACCCGTCTCTCGGGGGTTCCCCGGATGCCGCTCCCAGCGGCACTGCGCCAGAGTGGAGTCATGTCCACTCTCGTTCGCCCTCGTCAGGGAAAGATCATCGCCGGCGTCTGCGTCGGACTCGCGAACCGCTTCGGCTGGAGCCCGTTCCTCGTCCGGCTCCTCTTCGTGCTCTCGTGCCTGCTCCCCGGCCCGCAGATCATCGCGTACCTCATCATGTGGGTCGTCATCCCCAAGAAGTGACGGACGGCGGCCCCGCGTGGAGCGCGCACTGAGCGGATCCTCAGGACACGTGGGAGCGCGGGGCCTACCGTGGCGGTGAGCGACCGCCTCCCGGCGGCGCCGAGGAGGAGATCATGGGATTCCTGGACCGACTGCTGGGGCGCGAGGAGCGCCCCGAGGACGCGCGACGCGACTCCGGCCACGGCGCGGCGGCGAACGGGCGGCAGCCCGCGTACGGCACCCCGCCCGGCCGTCCAGCCCGCAGCGAGGACGACATCGCGATCGAGCGCTACCGCTACCTGCTCCGCACCGCCCCGCCCGAAGCGCTCGAGCAGGTGCACCGCGAGGCCTTCGAGCAGCTGACCCCCGAGCAGCGCAAGCAGGTCTTCCGCGAGCTGAGCGAGGGCGCTCCGGTCGGCGACGCGCCGCGCAGCGACGACCCCCAGGCCCTCGCCCAGTCGGCCACCCGGAGCGAGCTGCGCCAGCCCGGCTTCATGGAGCGCCGCTTCGCCGGCGGCCAGGGCGGCGCGATGGGTGCCGGAGGCATGGGCTTCGGCGGAGTCCTCGCCTCGTCGATGCTCGGCACCATCGCGGGCTTCGCGATCGGATCCGCGATCGCCGGCGCATTCCTCCCGGACGCCGGCGGCGACTACGCGGACGGTGAAGGAGGCGACGGCGGTGAGGGCGGCGACGCCGGAGCCGACGGCGGAGACACTGGAGCGGGAGCCGACGGCGGTGGCGACTACGGCGGAGACTTCGGTGGAGGCGGCGACTTCGGTGGAGGCGGCGACTTCGGTGGAGGCGGCGACTTCGGCGGCTTCGACATCTGACCCGGCGGCGCCCCGGGGCGCACGACGAGGCCCCCGGCCCGCGCGAGCGGAACCGGGGGCCTCGTGCCGTCCGGGGGCTTCAGCTCTCGTCGACGAGGCGGGCCTTCACCTCGCGGCGCAGCACCTTGCCGATCATGTTCGTCGGCAGTTCGTCGATCACGACGATCCGCTTCGGCACCTTGTAGGGGGTCAGAGCCTCCCGGACCACGGCCCGGGCGTGCGCCTCGTCGAAGTCCGCGCCCGGCTCGAGGACGACGGCCGCCGCGACGATCTCGCCGCTGCGCGCATCGGGCAGTCCCACGACGGCCGCGTCTCGCACGGCCGGGAGGCGGCGCAGCACCTCCTCCACCTCGGACGGCGAGACGTTGAAGCCGCCGGTGATGATCAGCTCCTTGATGCGGTCGACGAGGCTGACGAAGCCGTCCTCGTCGATCGTCGCGATGTCGCCGGTGCGGAACCAGCCTTCGCTCGTGAACGCATCGGCGGTCTCCTCGGGCTTGCGGTGGTAGCCGCGGAACACCTGAGGGCCGCGCACGATCAGCTCGCCCTGCTCTCCGGGGGCGACGTCGACCGTCGGGTCCTCGGGGTCGACGATGCGGACGTCCGTCCCGGGCAGCGGGAGACCCACGGTGCCTGCGCGGCGCGCGGTGCTGACGGGATTGGCCATGAGCACCGGAGAGGTCTCCGACAGTCCGTAGCCCTCGACGAGCGTGCCGCCGGTCTGCTCCTCGAAGCGGGCGACCAGCGACGGATCGAGCGGCATCGCGCCCGAGATCGCGATCTCGATGCCCTGCAGCGAGACGCCCTTCTCGCGGGCCCGTGCGGCGAGGCGCTCGGCGATCGGGGGGACGGCGGGGAGGAACGTCGCCGGGTGCTTCCGCACGACCTTCAGCACGAGGTCCGGGTCGAACTTCGGGAACAGCACGAGGCGCGCCCCCATGCTCATCGCGAAGGTGAGGCAGAGGGTGAGCCCGTACGCGTGGAACATGGGCAGGACCGCGTAGACGACGCAGTCGCCCCGCCGCACCTGCGGCACCCATGCGCGCGACTGCGCGGCATTGGCGGTCAGGTTGCGGTGGGTGAGCTCGGCGCCCTTCGGTGTTCCGGTGGTGCCGCTCGTGTACTGGATCACCGCGAGGTCGTCGGCCGTCGGCCGGGGGTGGGCGGGATCGATCCTGCGGCGGAGCAGGGAGTACCACTCCACCGCGCCGCGCACGCGCCCGGTCAGAGCGGCCCGCGACTCCCGCGCCTTGCGGATCGGCAGGCGGAGGGCCGCGCGCATCGGAGCAGGCATGGCGCGCGTGAGGTCCACGGCGACCACGGTCTCGACCCCGAGGTCGGCGGGTAGCTCCTGCACCAGGGGCGCCACGCGGTCCCAGGCGATGGCGACACGGGCGCCGTGGTCCTCGAACTGGTGGCGCAGCTCCCGCGGCGTGTAGAGCGGGTTGTGCTCCACGACGACGGCGCCCAGCCGGAGGACCGCGTAGAAGGCGATCACGTGCTGGGGGCAGTTCGGGAGGATGAGCGCGACCGGGTCGCCCTCGCGCACGCCCAGCCGGCGCAGACCCTCCGCGACGCGCTCCACGTCGTCCGCCAGCTGCGCGTAGCTCGTGGACCGGCCGAAGAACTCGAGCGCCACCTTCTCGGGATAGCGCTCGGCCGACTCCGTGACGATGTCGAGGAGCGAGCCCTCGGGGGGCTCCAGCTCGGTCGGCACGCCGGGTGCGTAGCTCCGGATCCAGGGACGGGGCGCGTGGCTGCTCACCCGCACCACTCTAGGTGCACGGGCCGACGCCGCCCCGAGGCGGACGCCGGCCCGGAAGGGTCACGCGGTCTGCGCGACGGCGTCCTCGATGGGCACGTCGCCCGAGACCAGCTCCCAGGTCCGCCCGATCGAGGACGGCTGCTCGAGAACGGCGACCACGACGGCGGCGACGTCCTCGCGGGGGATGCTGCCGCGCTCGACCGTCTCGCCGAGCGCGATGCGGCCCGTGCCCTCGTCGGTCGTGAGTCCGCCGGGCCGGAGGATCGTCCAGTCGAGGTCGGTGGCCTTCAGCGCCATGTCGGCGTCGCGCTTGGCCTCGACGTAGGCGCGCCAGACCTCCTCGGTGTCGTCCGCGAGCGGCTCGTCGACGCCGATGGCGCTGATCTGCACGAAACGGCGGATCCCGGCGGAGGCGGCGGCCTCCTGGCTGAGGACCGAGGCGCCGAAGTCGACGGTGCGCTTTCGCTCGATGCCCGAGTCCGGGCCGGCGCCGGCCGAGAAGACGAGGGCGTCGACGCCCTCGAGCAGTGCGGCGAACTCCTCGGCCGTCGAGCCCTCGAGGTCGTGCACGAGCGGCTCGCCGCCCAGGCGCACGATGTCCTCGGCGTGCTCGGGATTGCGGATCACTCCGACGGACTCGTGCCCGGCGTCGTACAGCAGGTGCAGGATCTGCTGCCCGACCTTGCCGTGGGCTCCGATGACGGCGACGCGTGTCATGGTCGTTCCTCTCCTCGTCGGGGCGCTGGGCCCCTCTCGTCCGCGTGAGCGGTGGTCCCCTCATCCTGCCCGCGGCGGATGGGAGCGGCGTTCAGGCTGCGAGGCGGTCGTCGCGCCCGGTGATCGCGAGGAGGCGGCGCTGCAGCGGCGCGTCCTCGCCGACGGGAACGGGTGCGGCGAACAGCCCACTGGCCCGCAGGGTGTCCTCCTGCGGGGCGAAGAGCTCCCAGACGGCCGCGACGAGCTCCTCGTCGAGCGTCTCGTCGGCCCCGGTCGCGCGCGCCAGGTCCCAGGTGTGGATCGTGACGTCCGAGACCTGCTCGCGGACCAGCTCGAGCGCCGTGACCGAGTCGCGTCCGAGGCGCAGGACCGCGTCGGGGTGCGCGGACGCGGCGGAGGCGCGCGCGTCGGCGGTGACGCGGGTCCACTCGCTGCGGAGGTCGCTGGCGACGGGCTCGAGGCGGATGGGCGACTCGTCGCCGCCGGACAGGAGGGTGTGCGCCCGCTGCTGCTCGCGCACCACGTGCAGCACCAGTGCGCGGGTGTCCCACTCGGTGTCGGGAGTCGGAGCGGACCAGTCCTCGACCGCGGCCAGGCGGCTCTCGAAGGCGGCGTGGGCGCGCTGCTGGAGGTCGAGCCAGCGGCTCATCTCGGTGGCGGTGGGGGAGGCGGGCTCGTGCGTCATGTCTTCTCCGGAGCGTCGTCGTCGGTGCTCGGGACAACCGGCGGAAGCCCCGCGCCATTCCCGGGGAGCGGTCGCCGACTGCCCGGGTCGGCGATGTCGGAGGTGCGTGCGAGCATGGCGGGAGGGAACGGCGCAGCGGGCAGGACGGTACGTGAGCAAGCAGGACGGCAGCGGGCGGCAGGTGACGGTCGAGCCCGTCGACGATTTGCGCGCCAGCATCATGCACATCGACATGGACGCGTTCTTCGCCTCGGTCGAGCTCCTCGAGCGTCCCGATCTGCGGGGCCGCCCGGTGATCGTCGGGCACATCGGCTCGCGGTCGGTCGTGACCGCCGCCACCTACGAGGCGCGGCGGTTCGGGGTCAACTCCGCCATGCCGATGGCCGTCGCCCTCCGCAAGTGCCCCCATGCCGTGGTCCTCGAACCGCACATGAACCGCTACCGCGAGGCGTCGCGGCGCGTGATGGCGATCTTCGACTCCTTCACCCCGCTGGTCGAGCGCCTGAGCATCGACGAGGCGTTCCTCGACGTGGCCGGTGCGCGCCGGATCTCCGGCTCGCCCTTCGCGATCGGCACCGCGATCCGCGAGCGGGTGCAGTCCGAGCTCGGGCTCACCTGCTCCGTCGGCATCGCGAGCACCAAGTTCGTCGCCAAGCTCGCCTCCGGCCGCTCCAAGCCCGACGGCCTCCTGGTCGTCCCGTCCGACGGCGTGCGCGAGTTCCTCGATCCGCTGCCCGTGAGCGCGCTCTGGGGCGTCGGAGCGAGCACCGAGGAGGCGCTGCTCAAGCGCGGACTGCGGACGGTCGCCGACGTCGCCTCGACCCCGCTGCCCGTGCTCATCGGCTCCCTCGGCGACGCGACCGGGCGTCGGCTGCACGCCCTCTCGAACGGAGTCGACCCCCGGCCGGTCGACACCCGCCAGGTCGAGAAGAGCGCGGGTCACGAGATCACCTTCGCCGACGACGTCGCCGATCCGGAACTGGTGCGGAGGGAGCTGCTGCGGCTGTGCGACAAGGTGGCGGTGCGCCTGCGCCGCTCGGGCGTGCGGTGCCGCACCGTCGCCGTCAAGGTCCGCTTCGGCGACTTCAGCACGCTCACCCGCTCTCGCACCCTGCCCGAGGCCACCGACGTGGCGCGAGTGCTCTACGAGGCCTCGTCCGCACTGCTCGAGGCCGCGAATCCCCTGCGCCGACCGGTCCGTCTGATCGGCGTGCGCGGCGAGCAGCTCGTCGACGGCGACGAGGTCGCCTTCTCGCTCTGGAGCGACTCCGACGACTGGCGCGACGCCGAGCTCGCGGTCGACGGCGTCGCGGCGAGGTTCGGGTCGGGGGCCGTGCGTCCGGCGTCGCTGCTGTCGCGCTCGGCGCCGGAATCGGCGAAGGGGATCGATCTCAGCGACACCCTCGCTACGCGGAGCCGATCGTCAGACTGACGGGCCGGTGGTCCGACCCGTTCGGCGGCAGCACCTGCACGGTCGAGGCGGGGACGCCGTCGGCGAGGGCGTGATCGAGGCTCACGAGCGGGAGCAGCGAGGGCCACGTGGCGGGGAAGCCGATCCGCGAGGTCCGCACGAGTGCCGCCTGCTCGAGGACCGGGGCGAGCAGGTGGTCGTCGGGAGCGGTGTTGAAGTCGCCGATCACCAGGGTGCGCTCCGACTCGTCCTGAGCGAGGACGTCCGCGAGTCGGCCGAGCATCACGTCCCGCTCCTCGTGATCGCCGAGGCGGAACGAGGCGAGGTGGACGACGAAGAGCCGGGTCGCACCGACCGTCGTCCCGATGTCGACGGCGAGGGCGCGGTTCCAGCCCAGCCCGAGGTCGAGCGGTTCCGCGTTCGACAGCTCCTCCCGGCTCCACACCCCGACGGTGCCGACGACGAAGGAGTACGGGTAGGTCTCGGACAGCTCCGCGTCCACCGCGTCGCGCGCCTCGCCGTCGAGCTCCTGGAGGGCGATCACGTCGGGCTCCCGCGACGCGAGCTCGAGGGCGAGAGCGCCCGCGTCCTCGCTGGCGGCGATGTTCTGGCTGACGACGGTGAAGGAGCCCGACCGCACGGCCGGGCCGGGCACGGCCACCGGCAGCACGAGCACGCCGTAGACGGTGGCGAGCACGGTGACCGCGGCCCCGGCGGCGCGTGAGCGCAGGCCGACGGCCGCGGTGATCAGCAGGAGGACGAGGAGGCCGGCCCACGGGATCGCGGTCTCGAGCACGGAGAGCCACCCCGCCGCCTCCGGCAGCATCCGATGCACCGCGAGGAACGCCGCGAGCACGGCGCTCGCGCCCACGACGACGGCCGCCCGGAGGGGGTGGCGTCGGCGGGGGCGCTGCGGCATCCGTCGAGTATGACCGCTGCCCCGGTGACCGGGGTGGGGGAGTCCTGTGCGAGCCCGCGCGGCGGTTGTCCCCCTGCCGAGCCCGGGAGTAGCGTTCGGGGATGCCCAACATCGCCGTGTCCCTGGCCGACAAAGTCACCTCCGCGGGAACCGCGACGATCTACGGGGAGCCCGTGGACGTCGACGGCGCCACGATGGTCCCCGTGGCACTCCGCTGGTTCGGCTTCGGCGGCGGCAGCGGCTCCGAGGAGGGCCAGGAGGGCGGCGGAGGCGGTGGCGGTGGAGCCGTCGTCCCGATCGGGGCCTACATCAAGGACGACCTCGGACTGCGCTTCCAGCCGAACATCGTGTCGGTCCTGGCCGTGGGCATCCCCTTCGTCTGGGTGACCGGCAAGGCTCTCGCCCGTCTCATCCGCGCCCTCAAGAAGTAGGCTCCGCCGCCGTCCTCAGCCCAGGCGCTGATCTGCGTCGTGGAACTCAGCCCAGGCGCTGAGGGCGTGCGGTGAACCACTTCTTCTGCGTGCGGCCGAATCCGACGATCAGTCGCTCGGCGTCGGCCGGTCGTCGCGGATCGTAGACGACGGCGACCGGCTCACCGGCCATCCAGGCGTCGCCCCGACGCTGCGGGACCTTTAGAGCGCGTCGCTCCTCGCCGTTCTCGAGGCGGTACGCGACGAGCAGCCGACCGGCCTGCTCGTCTCGCGTGCCCGGGACCGATGCGTCGTTCGGCAGCACCCGTCCCTGCACGCGCGTCCCGAAGGCCAGCAGCTCCCTCCGGATGCGCCGACGCCGCTGCCACAGCAGCGCCTGGAGCAGGACCAGCAGCACGGCGGCGACAACGACGACCACCGACCACGACATGCTGTCTATGATTGCTGACGAACACGGGAGTCCGGTGCACCGGACTGAGAGGAAGGCACGCAGCCTTCGACCGTCGAACCTGATCTGGGTCATGCCAGCGAAGGAACGTTTCGATCTCCTCTTCCTACCCGTGCCCTCCATTCGCTTCCACGAAAGGGCACGTCAGTGCAGAACTCCACCCTTCCCACCACCCCGCGCCGCGATCTCCGCTGGCGCGTCGTCGACATCGTCGTGGCCAGCGTCGTCGCGGTCGCGAGCGGCATCGTCTTCTGGGCCTGGGGCCTCGCGACCAACGTCCTCGGCCTCGCCTTCGAGTTCCTCCCCGGACTCGGCGGGATCCTCGGCGGCGGCTGGCTCTTCGCCGGCGTCCTGGGCGGCCTGATCATCCGCAAGCCCGGAGCGGCGCTCTACACCGAGCTGGTCGCCGCGGTCGTCTCCGCGCTGATCGGCACCCAGTGGGGCTATCTCGTCCTGCTGTCCGGACTGGTCCAGGGCCTGGGCGCCGAGCTGATCTTCGCCCTCTTCCTGTACCGCAGCGGCCGGCCGATCGTGGCGCTGCTCGCCGGCGCCGGTGCGGGTCTCGCCCTCGCGATCAACGACCTGATCGTCTGGTACGCGGGCGTGGACGGCCTCTTCGCCAGCGTGTACATCGTCTCCTCGATCGTGTCCGGCATCGTCCTCGCGGGACTCCTGCCCTGGCTCGCCGTCCGCGGACTGGCCGCCTCCGGAGCCCTCGACCGCTTCGCCTCGGGGCGCGAGGGCAGGGTGATCGACACCGCCGGCGCGGGCGCTCGATGAGCGGTGCCGCCGTCTCGGCCCGCGGCTGGAGCTGGCGGCACGCCGGGCGCTCCCGGTCGGCCGTGTCCGGGCTCGACCTCGGGATCGGGCCGGGGGAGCGCGTGCTCCTCCTCGGCCCCTCCGGCGCAGGCAAGAGCACTCTGCTGCACGCTCTCGCCGGAGTCCTCGGCGGTGAGGAGGACGGCGCGTCGACCGGTGAGCTGACCGTCGACGGCGAGTCGCCCCTGCGGCGCCGCGGGGTGGCGGGTCTCGTGCTGCAGGATCCGGACACCCAGGCCGTGCTGGCGCGGGTGGGCGACGACGTCGGCTTCGCGTGCGAGAACCTCGGCGTCCCCGCGGCCGAGATCCCGGGGCGGGTGCGGCAGGCCCTCGAGGACGTCGGGCTCGAGGTGCCGCTCGACCGGTCGACGTCGGCCCTGTCGGGCGGGCAGAAGCAGCGGCTCGCCCTCGCGGGCGTCCTGGCCATGCGGCCGAGGCTCCTCCTGCTGGACGAGCCGACGGCCAATCTCGATCCGGGCGGCGTCCGCGAGGTGCGCGACGCCGTCGAGCGGACCACGGCGCGCTCGGGAGCGACCCTCGTGATCGTCGAGCACCGCGTCGACGTCTGGATCGACCTCGTCGACCGGGTCGTCGTGCTGGGTGCGGACGGAGCCGTGATCGCCGACGGCGCCCCCGCGACCGTTCTCGTCGACGCGCGGGAGGTCCTCGCCTCGGCGGGGGTCTGGCTGCCGGGGGACGTCCCGGCGCGCCGGACCGGCCCGGAAGGATCCGCACCCGCCGCGCTGCGCACCTCGGCCCTCGCGTTGGCGCGTCCGGTCTTCGGCGTCCGCCGTCCGCCCCTGATCGCCTCCGGACTCGATCTCGAGATCGCCGAGGGGCGGGTCACCGCCGTCCTCGGCCCCAACGGAGCGGGGAAGTCGACGCTCGCGCTCACGCTGGCCGGGCTCCTGCCGCCCGCCGACGGGGAGGTCGTCGCCTCGGACGCGGTCCGGGCCGGAGCCTCACCGCATCCGCACCGCTGGCGCTCGGCCGAGCTCGCCGACCGGGTCGCGATGGTCTTCCAGGAACCCGAGCACCAGTTCCTGACGGCGCGGGTGCGGCAGGAGCTGCATCTGGGTACCCGGAACGGATCGGAGCGCGCGCGGGCCGACGCGATGCTCGACCGGCTCGGACTGTCGGCCCTGGCCGACGCCAACCCCTTCACCCTCTCCGGAGGTGAGAAGCGCCGGCTCGCCGTCGCCTCCGCCCTCGTTCGTCGCCCCGCCGTCGTCGTCCTCGACGAGCCGACCTTCGGCCAGGACCGCCGCACCTGGGACGTGGTGATCGACCTGCTGGCCGAGCTCCGCGCCGAGGGCCGCGCGATCCTCGCGGTCACCCACGACGAGCACCTCGTGGGCGCCCTCGCGGACGCCGTCGTGCCGCTCGGTGCACAGGAAGGAGTCCCGCGATGACGCTCCTCACGGCGCTCCCCGCGCGGGGGCGGATCGCCCGGGCGAATCCCGTCGCGAAGCTGCTCGCGAGCCTCGTGATCGCGGTCGTCCTCGTCCTCACCCTCGACTCGGTGTCGGCGGCGACCGCCCTGGCGCTCGAGCTGCTGGTCCTGCCCTTCGCGGGGCTGCGCCTCGGTGATCTCCTCCGCCGCACCGCGCCGGTGCTGATCGCCGCGCCCCTCGCGGGCATGACCACCGTCCTCTACGGTCGCGACAGCGGAGGCGTCCTCGCCGAGTTCCTGTTCGTGAGCGTCACCGAGGGGTCGCTGGCGCTCGGAGGAGCCATCACCCTCCGCGTGCTCGCGATCGGTCTGCCCAGCGTGGTGCTGATCGCGACCACCGACCCGACCGACCTCGCGGACGGTCTCGCGCAGATCCTCCGCCTCCCGTCGCGCTTCGTGCTCGGGGGTCTGGCGGGCATGCGACTGGTCGGCCTGCTCGTCGAGGACTGGAGGACGCTGTCGATGGCGCGTCGCGCCCGCGGAGTGGCCGACGGACGCGGACCGGTCCACGCCCTGCGCAGCCTCGCCGGCCGCACGTTCTCGCTGCTGGTGCTCGCCATCCGGCGGGGGAGCAGGCTGGCGACGGCCATGGAGGCGAAGGGCTTCGGAGCGCAGACGCCTCGGACCTGGGCCCGGGTGTCCCGCTTCGGCGGTGGCGACGTGCTGCTGGTCCTGGGCGGAGCGGCGATCGCGGGCCTCGCCGTGACCGCGGCGCTGGTCGCCGGCACCTGGAGCTTCGTGATCCGTGGCTGAGCCCCTGACGACGAGGACCGCGCGCGCACTCGCGCGGTCTCTCGTGGACCGGCGCGCTCGGACCGTCCTCGTCGACGGCCCGAGCGGCTCGGGCAAGTCGACCTTCGCCGAGAGCCTGCTCGGTCAGCTGCGAGCGGTGCCGGGAGCCCCCGACGCCGTGCTCGTGCGGATGGACGATCTCTACCCGGGATGGTCGGGGCTGGAGCGCGCCGTCGGCGACGTCTCCCGCCGGCTCGTCCGCCCGCACGCGCTCCACCGAGGAGGGCGGTGGCGGCCCTGGAACTGGGCGAGCGGGACGTCGGGCGGTCCGGTGCGGGTGCGCGAGCGGCTCCTCCTCGTGGAGGGCTGCGGCGCCGCGTGCACGGCGAGCAGGGCCGTCTCCGACCTCACCCTCTGGATCGAGACGGACGACGTCGAGCGGCGACGCCGCGCCCTCCGCCGCGACGGTGCGCTCTTCGAGGCGCACTGGGACGAGTGGGACGAGCAGTTCCGGCGCTACCGCGAGCGCGAGCGGCCGCGTGAGGGTGCCGACCTGATCCTGGACAGCAGCGGCTGATCCCGGTCGGTCAGGCCCAGCCGAGCTCGTGCAGCCGGTCGTCGTCGATGCCGTAGAAGTGCGCAATCTCGTGGACGAGCGTCACGTGGATCTCGTCGCGCAGCTCGTCCAGCGTCTCGCACGCCGCGAGGTGCGGCTCGCGGAACAGCACGATGCGGTCCGGCATCTCGCCGAAGCCGTAGCGCTCGCGCTCGGTGAGAGCGACTCCGTCGTAGACGCCGAGGAGATCGAGGGACCCGTCCTCGGGGCGGTCCTCCACCACGAACACCACGTTCTCGAGGCCGTCGACCATGTCGTCCGGCAGGGCGTCGAGCTCGGCGACCACGAGGCTCTCGAACGCGTCCTCGTCCAGATCGAGCATCGGCGCCTCCTGCTGAAGAAGAAAGGGCCCGGAGTCGATGACTCCGGGCCCTCCTGGGGTGAGTAACGGGGCTCGAACCCGCGACCTCCTAGACCACAACCAGGCGCTCTGCCAACTGAGCTATACCCACCAGGACGGTGTTCCGAGAGGGTGTCCCTCTCGAAGCAACTGTACGAGACTACTACATCCGAGAGGCGAACTCGTCCACCACGGCGGCCGAGACGGCCTGGACGTCGGCGGTGGTCGGGCCGGGCTCAGCCACGAAGGCCGCCTTGCGGTAGTAGCGCAGCTCCCTGATGCTCTCGAGGATGTCGGCGAGCGCGCGGTGGCCGCCGTGCTTCTTCGGCGCGTTGAAGTAGATCCGCGGGTACCAGCGGCGGGCGAGCTCCTTGATCGTCGACACGTCGACGTTGCGGTAGTGCAGGTGCCCGTCGAGCCGCGGCATGAACTTGGCGAGGAACGCGCGGTCGGTGCCGATGGTGTTGCCGGCGAGCGGGGCGTGCTGCTCGCTCGGCACGTGCTTGAGGACGTACTCGAGCACCTGGTACTCGGCTTCGGCCACGCTCACCCCGGAAGGGATCTCCTCGAGCAGGCCCGAGGTCTCGTGCATGGTGCGGACGAAGTCGCCCATGCTCGCCAACGTGGAGGCGTCGGGCTTGATCACGATCGAGAGGCCCTCGTCGAGGGGCTCGAGGTCGAAGTCGGTGACGACGACGGCGATCTCGACGAGCTCGTCGACCGACAGGTCGAGTCCCGTCATCTCGCAGTCGATCCACACAAGACGGTCGGGGGCGCTACTCATGCGGGGAAGTCTATCCGCGGGCGCCGACGCGGCGGCCCTGAGCGCCTCGTAGGATCGACTCCCGTGATGACGCTCGTCTGCTGGATCCTGATCGCCAACGCCGTGTGGAACGCGGTGGTCTGGCCGCCGTTCCTCCGTCGAGTCCGGAAGGACCCGCGGGCGCGGGACGCCGCCGGGCGCGCGACGACGTTCCTCCGCGTCCACACGGTCCTCATCGGCGTCTCGCTGCTGCTCGCCGCGGTCTCGCTGGTGGTCGGCGTCGTCGGACTCGTCCAGGGCTGAGCGGGTCCGCGTCGCTCGCGGTCCTCGCGGGCGACCCCGGGTACTCTGGACGACGGACGCCCCCGTAGCTCAGCGGATAGAGCAGGAGCCTTCTAATCTCTTGGCCGCAGGTTCGATTCCTGCCGGGGGCACGACATCCGGGTGCGAGGACCGTCGAGCGGCGATCGCCGGAGTGGTCCGCGCCGCCGCGTCGTCCTTGCGACGGCCGGATACCGGTCCTTCCGCTGTCCAGCGTCCCGTGCTCCCGTCGACGGCCGCTCCTGCCCCCTGAAGGGTGGCGTGGAGTCCGCTTCGCGCCCTAACACACTGCCATTTCCTGGGCAACATCGGCGTGTTTTCGAGGTTTGACCGTTCTGCTTGCCTGGGGACACCTAGTCTGGGGGTGTCCGGAATTACAACGACGTAACGAACGGAGGTACGACCATGCTGCTCCTCGCCATTCTCGCTGGAATCGCGGTTGCGTGGACGATCATCGCGGCGCCCCTCGCCGTACTGGTCGGCCGGGTTGCGCGTGCACGTGACGCGCACAGCTGAAGACGTATGACCCGCACCAAGGAAAGGGCCCCGACCGCATCAGCGGTCGGGGCCCTTTCTGCAGGACGGGCGGTCAGTCGGCCGGACGCGCGGCGGCGGCGTTGCGGGCCTCGTCCGGGCGGTCGTCGTCGGCAGGGACCGCGGCGGCCGGCGCGGTGGACTCCGGCTCGCGCTCGACCGGCGGGAGCTCCTCGACGGGGCGCTCGCGGGACGGGACGTCGAGGCGGTCGACATCGGCCAGAAGTCGGCGCGTTTCGTCGTTCGCGGCGTTCTCGGACGCGGGCGGAAGCACGATCGTGGGCGGCGTGACCGGACGCTGGTAGTCGGTGGAGCCCTCCGTGGATCCGACGACCACCGGAGTGGAAGGAGCGGTCCGCTCGGGCTCCGGCGCCGCGGTGCGGGTCGTCGAAGTCGCGCCCGCGGCCCCGCCCTTGGTCGTCTCGCCCTTCGAGGTCTCTCCCTTCGGGGTCTCGCCCTTCGAGGTCTCGGAGAAGCGCCAGCGCTCGAGGTCGGCGAGGAACGCCTTCCGCGCCCGCCCGGGCTTGTCGCGCCAGAGCACGAGGCGATCGCGGAACTCGCCCACGCTCGCCTGGGTCTGGTACCCGCCCGTCGCCGAGGAGTGCTTGAGGTCGGCGAGCTCGTGCGCCGCCCAGTTGGCCGCGACTCCGGAGCCCTTGATCGGGAGCAGGCGCAGGTGCGTCTCGGCCTGGGCCGACGCGCGGTCGCTCAGGATGCGCTCCGACTGGCTGAGCACGTTCCAGGCGGAGGCGTCCACGGCGGCGTCGATGAGGGTCGCGATGACGGCGTTCTTGCGCTCGTGCTCCTGCTGCCGGATCAGCCTGGCGATGGACGCCCGGAAGACGGCCGCCGTGATGACCGTTCCGATCACCACCGCGAGCAGGATGATCGCGGCGAGGAACACCGACCGGTGCCCGTCCGTCGTCTGGATCCAGTTCACGAATTCGTTCCACCACTGCATGTGCCGAACGTTAGCCCGACCCCGCATCGGCGGGCCATCGCCGCGCCGACCGCCCGCCGATCGGCCGGATCACGCGACCCGGAAGACCTCGATCGCGTCGTCGACGCTCCAGAAGTCGCCCAGCTGGGGGCCGGCGGGCATCCCCGCTCGCAGCAGTCGCGCCCGGTACTTCTCGCCCTGCGGATCGTCGACCAGCTCGATGTGGCCGACGATCGCGCCGGAGGTGGTGCTCACGCGCCAGAGCCGCCCGTTCACGCGGGTCAGCGTCGGGGGAGTGCGGGTCGCGTGCAGAGTGGACAGGGACATCGGTTCCTCCTGCTCGGATCGGGGAGCACCAGCCGGCCCAGGTGCTCTCGCAGACTACGAGCGACCCCCGACATCACCGCCGGTCCCCGAGGCTCAGCGCAGAGCGGTCCCGTGCACGGCGAACTCCTCGATCGCAGCGGTCTCGGCGTCGGTCAGCGGTCCGGCCGCCAGGGCGGCGACGTTCTGCTCGAGCTGCGCGACGCTCGAGGCGCCGATCACCGCGCTCGTCACCGTCGGCACCCGCAGGACCCAGCTCAGCGCGAGCTGGGCCAGGGTCTGGCCGCGGCCCTTCGCGATCGCGTCCAGGCCCCGTGCGCGGGAGAGGTAGTCCTCGTCGATCCGGTCGGACGAGAGGAAGCGCGAGGTGGCGGCGCGCGATCCCTCGGGCACCGTGCCGTCGAGGTAGCGGTCCGTCAGGAGGCCCTGCGCCAGCGGCGAGAACACGATGCACCCGGTGCCGAGCTCGTCGAGGACGGGGAAGAGCCCGTCCTCGATGTGCCGGT
The DNA here is from genome assembly GCF_023743255.1 of Rathayibacter rubneri. Taxonomy (NCBI): domain Bacteria; kingdom Bacillati; phylum Actinomycetota; class Actinomycetes; order Micrococcales; family Microbacteriaceae; genus Rathayibacter; species Rathayibacter rubneri. The sequence continues at coordinate 23,412 of NZ_JAMRYM010000020.1, forward strand.
CGAACATGGAGTAGCGGGGCTGGTGGATCAGCAGCGGCACCCCGCTGGACGCGAGGGCGGCCTCGGCGGCGCGGGTCTGCTCCGGGTCGTAGTTCGAGACGCCGACGTACAGGGCCTTGCCCTGCTGGACGGCGGAGACGAGTGCGCCCATGGTCTCCTCGATGGGCGTCTCGGGATCCGGGCGGTGCGAGTAGAAGACGTCGACGTAGTCCACTCCGAGGCGCTCGAGGCTCTGGTCGAGAGAGGAGAGGAGGTACTTGCGCGAGCCCCCGTCGCCGTACGGGCCGGGCCACATGTCGTAGCCGGCCTTGGAGGAGATGACGATCTCGTCGCGGTAGGGGCGCAGGTCCTCGGCGAAGATCCGACCGAAAGCGGTCTCGGCGGCGCCGTAGGGCGGGCCGTAGTTGTTGGCCAGATCGAAGTGGGTGATGCCCAGATCGAAGGCTCGGCGCAGGATCGCGCGCTGGGTGTCGAGGGGGCGGTCGGATCCGAAGTTGTGCCAGAGGCCGAGGGAGAGGGCGGGCAGCTTGAGCCCGCTCCGTCCCACGCGTCGGTAGTCCATGGCGTCGTAGCGGTCGGGGGCGGCGTCGTAGCTCACTCCTGGACTCTATGCCAGCCGCCCCCGGCCGCGGAATGCCGCGACGCGGCAGGGTGTTGACTCAGGTGACGCGCCCGGCACCCCGGATGCGTCGCCGCGACAGGAAGTGAGTCACACGCACATGCGCACATTCGTACTCGCCGGAGGATGCTTCTGGTGCCTCGACGCCGTCTACCGCGTCCTCGACGGGGTGAGCGACGTCGTCTCCGGCTACACCGGCGGATCCACCACCGATCCCGACTACGAGGACGTCTGCACGGGCCGCACGGGCCACGCCGAGGCCGTCGCCGTCACGTTCGACCCGGACGTCATCCCGGAGCAGGTTATCCTGGACGTCTTCTTCACCCTTCACGACCCGCGTCAGCTCAACCGCCAGGGCAACGACGTCGGCACCCAGTACCGGTCGGCCATGTACTACTCCACCGACGAGGAGAAGGAGCTGTTCGAGGCCGCCCGCGACCGCGCGTCGGAGTGGTGGGACGGCTCGATCGTCACCGAGATCTCGCCGCTCGGCGTCTACTACCCGGCCGAGGACTACCACCAGGACTTCTTCGCCAAGAATCCGGGCCAGGGCTACTGCCTCGCCGTCGCCCTCCCCAAGGTGAACAAGATCCGCAAGTCGTACTCGAAGTACATCACCGCCTCCTAGCGGTCCTCCCCAGGCGGCGATCCCGCCGCCTCTCCACTGACGGGCCCGTCTCCACCTCGGAGGCGGGCCCGTCGTCACGACACTGTCCTCACGGCACCCGGGCGGTACCAGCCCCCTCCGCCCGGGTGCCGCTCCGGTCGCGACCGCGACCACCGACGAGAGGACACACCATGACCGACACCCTCACGCTCATCGGAGTCATCGGCACCGATCCGCGCAGCATCGACACCGCGAACGGCACGACGATGGCGAGCTTCCGCCTCGCCTCGGCGCAGCGCCGGTACGACCGCGCCGAGCAGCGCTGGGTCGACGGCGCGACGAACTGGTACACCGTCAACGCCTTCAACGGCCTGGCGGGCAATGCGCTCGCCTCTCTCGCGCGCGGCGACCGCGTCGTCGTCACCGGTCGGCTCACCGTGCGCTCCTGGGAGAGCGGAGGCAAGTCGGGGACGGACGTCGCGCTGACGGCCGAGGGCATCGGCCACGACCTCGCCTGGGGGACGACGCGGTACACCAAGACGGTCGGGCGCTCGGCCCCGGTGGCCGCGCCCACGGCTCCCGAGGCGTGGAGCGAGGAGGCGCCGACGGCGGCCGGAGGGTCCGCCGGCGGCGACTGGGGCGCGGCGACCCCGCCGTCCGAGCCCTCGGTAGAATCGGTCGACGCCCCGTTCTGATCGGTGCGTCCGGCGCGAGATCCGCTGCCGTCGGAGGGAGCCGAGTGAGCACACGGATCGCCGTCGCCGACCGGGCAGGACGTTGTGCAGCCGTCATCGCGGCTGCTCTGCTGCTGGCGGGGTGCACCGCACCGGCCGCCCCCGAGCGGCCCTCGGCGTCGTCCTCGCCCCAGTCGACGAGCGGGGCCCCCCAGGCGCCCGCGGCCCCGGCGCTCGTCCCCGGCGGCTCCGCGGAGGAGAACCTCCCCTACTTCGAGCAGGTCGTCGACGCGGTCGTCGCGGCGGACGCCGAGGCTCCCGGCACGAGCGTCGTGGATGCTCTCGTCGCCGGCGGCTTCGCGAAGGAGTCGATGCAGCTCACCGCCGACGAGACGTCGATCGGCCTGGACGCCGACACGGTCGTCGTCTCGGTCAAGCTCGGCGAGTCGTGCCTCCTCGGGCAGTACGGGCCCAAGAGCGACGGGGTCCACGCCGTCGTCGCGGCGCCGATCGCCACGGGCGCCTGCCTGGTCGGCCGGACGGTCCCGCTCGAGGGCTGATCCCGCGCGCTCCCAGCCGGTACCCTGGAGGCGGCCCGGGCCTCCGGTCACGCCTGCGCGCGCTGACCGACGGAGGCCGACGTCCGGCCGAGGATCTCCCGGTCACGGGGCGGGCCCGGCGGAACGCGGGGCTCCGAGAACGTACGAGCGGTTGAGGGACAGAAGTGGCTGAATACATTTACTCGATGGTGCGCGCCCGCAAGGCGGTCGGCGACAAGCTGATCCTGGACGACGTCACGATGTCGTTCCTGCCGGGCGCGAAGATCGGCGTGGTCGGTCCGAACGGCGCGGGCAAGTCGACGATCCTGAAGATCATGGCGGGGCTCGACACGCCGAGCAACGGCGAGGCGCGGCTGAGCCCGGGCTACTCCGTCGGCATCCTCATGCAGGAGCCCGAGCTCGACGAGACGAAGACCGTGCTCGAGAACGTCCAGGAGGGCGTGGGCGAGATCAAGGGCAAGATCGACCGGTTCAACGAGATCTCGCTGGCCATGGCCGATCCGGACGCCGACTTCGACACCCTGCTGGCCGAGATGGGGACCCTCCAGGAGGCCATCGACGCCGCCGACGCGTGGGACCTCGACTCCCAGCTCGAGCAGGCGATGGACGCCCTGCGCACGCCCCCGGGCGACTCGCTCGTCACGAACCTCTCCGGAGGAGAGAAGCGCCGCGTGGCGCTGACCAAGCTCCTCCTGCAGAAGCCCGACCTGCTGCTGCTCGACGAGCCCACCAACCACCTCGACGCCGAGAGCGTGCTCTGGCTCGAGCAGTTCCTGTCGAAGTACCCCGGCGCCGTCCTCGCCGTGACCCACGACCGGTACTTCCTCGACAACGTCGCGGAGTGGATCGCCGAGGTCGACCGCGGCCACCTCTACCCCTACGAGGGCAACTACTCGACCTACCTCGAGAAGAAGCGTGCGCGCCTGGAGGTCCAGGGCAAGAAGGACGCCAAGCTCGCCAAGCGGCTCAGCACCGAGCTCGAGTGGGTCCGCAGCAACGCGAAGGGCCGTCAGGCCAAGTCCAAGGCCCGCCTCGCCCGCTACGAGGAGATGGCGTCGGAGGCCGAGAAGACGCGCGTGCTCGACTTCGAGGAGATCGTGATCCCCGTCGGGCCCCGCCTCGGAGCGCAGGTCATCGACGCGAAGAAGCTGCACAAGTCGTTCGGCGAGCGCGTGCTCATCGACGACCTCAGCTTCACCCTCCCGCGCAACGGCATCGTCGGCGTCATCGGCCCGAACGGCGTGGGCAAGACGACGCTCTTCAAGACCATCGTCGGCTTCGAGCCCCTCGACGGCGGCGACCTGAAGATCGGCGAGACGGTCGACATCTCCTACGTCGACCAGAGCCGCGGCGGGATCGACCCCAACAAGAACCTGTGGGAGGTCGTCTCGGACGGCCACGACTACATCACGGTCGGGAAGACCGAGATCCCCTCGCGCGCCTACGTCTCGCAGTTCGGCTTCAAGGGCCCGGACCAGCAGAAGAAGGCCGGTGTCCTCTCGGGTGGAGAGCGCAACCGGCTCAACCTCGCGCTGACCCTGAAGCAGGGAGGCAACCTGCTCCTGCTCGACGAGCCCACCAACGACCTCGACGTCGAGACCCTGGGCAGCCTCGAGAACGCTCTGCTCGAGTTCCCGGGCTGCGCCGTGGTCATCACCCACGACAGGTGGTTCCTCGACCGGATCGCGACCCACATCCTGTCCTACGAGGGCACCGAGGAGGACCCGGCGAACTGGTACTGGTTCGAGGGCAACTTCGAGGCGTACGAGGAGAACAAGATCGAGCGCCTCGGCCCCGACGCCGCGAAGCCGCACCGCTCCGCGTACCGCAAGCTCACCCGCGACTGATGCGCCTGCACGTCGCCATCCCCCTGCGCTGGTCGGACTTCGACGCCTACGCGCACGTCAACAACGCCGAGATGCTGCGCCTGCTCGAGGAGGCGCGCATCCAGGCCTTCTGGCGGCCGGACTCCCCGGGCACGGCGGGGATGGCGACGGCGGTTCTCGACGCGCGCCCCGGAGCGCGCACGATCAGCCTGATCGCCCGTCAGGAGATCGAGTACCTCGCTCCGATCCCGTACATGCGCGCCCCGCTCGACATCGAGATGTGGATCGGCCGGATGGGGGGCGCCAGCCTCGAGATCTGCTACGAGCTGTACTCGCCCGCCGACGTCGAGCCCCGGCTGCTGTTCACCAAGGCCGCGACCACGCTCGTGATGGTGACCGCGGCGACCGGTCGACCGGAGCGGATCCCCGACGAGCTGCGCGAGGTGTGGGCGCCGTACGTCGACGAGCCCGTGCAGTTCTCGAAGCGCGGCTGAGCACGCGCGTCCCGCTCAGTGCAGCGGGACGCGCACCATGCCCTCCTGCGCGACGCTCGCGACAAGCAGGCCGTCGCGGGAGTAGATGCGGCCGAGCGAGAGTCCTCGGCCGCCCGAGGCGCTCGGCGCCTCCTGGACGTAGAGCAGCCACTCGTCGACCCGAGCCGGACGGTGCCACCACATCGCGTGGTCCAGGCTCGCGATCCGCAGTCCCGGCGTCACCCATGCCGCGCCGTGACGGCGGAGGGTCGACTCGAGGATCGTGTAGTCGCTCGCGTACGCGAGAGCCGCGCGGTGCAGCATCGGGTCGTCCGGCAGCGCACCGAGGGAGCGCATCCAGACGCTCTGGTGCGCGACGCGGTCCGGATCGGCGCGCAGATAGACCGGCTGCTCGACGTGACGCACGTCGAACGGCCGCTGGGTGGCCCAGAAGCTGCCGACCGGGTGGTCGACGCCCGCCAGGACGTCGCCCGTGCTCGGGAGCGACTCCGGATCGGGCACGCCCTCGGGCATCGGGGTCTGGTGGTCCAGCCCGTCGTCCTCCGTCTGGAAGGACGCGATCATCGACAGGATCGGCGCACCGTTCTGGTAGGCCTGCGTGCGCCGCGTGCAGAACGAGCGGCCGTCGTGGATCCGATCCACCGAGAAGGTGATGGGGAGGTTCACATCGCCGGGACGGAGGAAGTAGCCGTGCATCGAGTGCACGCTGCGCTCCTCGACGGTCCGGCCGGCCGCGATCAGCGACTGCGCGAGGACCTGGCCCCCGAAGACGCGCCCCTCGGGCATCCACTGCGACGGACCCGTGAAGATGTCCTCGCTGGTCCGCGCCCCCGTGTCCGTCAGATCGAGCGCGGTGAGGAACGAGGACAGGGGATCGGGCACGGTGCCTCCGGATGTCGGCGGGTGGGTCGAGCGGCGAGGTAAGTTTATCGATGCGATGACTGCGTCCTTCTCCCTCGCCGATCCGCCCAGCCTCTCGGATCTGCGGGTCTTCCTCGGCAGATCCGCCCGCGTCGACGACGGCGCGGTGCGGCTCGTCGCCGACGATCACGTCCTGGCCGCCTACACCGCGATCCTGCAGCCCCGCGGGATCCTCGACCGCTCCTCGACGGTCCTCGGGCTCCGCGTCTTCGCGCTCGACCAGCCCGCCGGCTTCGACCGGGTGATCCCGATCCGGGCCCTCTCGGACCGCCTCGCGCGCCTGCAGTGGGAGCCGGGCGGTGCCGACGGCAAGCCGGTGACGCTGCCCGACGGCGACGACGCGACCGCGGGCGCCTGGGCCGGCATCGCCCCGCCCCGCGGGGGCTGGCTGCGGCGGGAGCCGGTCGATCCGGTCTTCCTCGAGAAGGTGGCGCGCGACGGCATCGACGAGATCGCAGCGGCCGTCGGCTCGGCGACCGGTGAGCAGATCGTCGGCCGCGTGCGCTCCTCGGTCTGGGGACGACCGCTCGACGGGCTGGAGGATGTGCCGGCCGGCGCCGCCTTCGCGCTCTTCGCCCTGGGATTCCTCGGCGCCGACGACCCGGTCGCCCTCCTCGAGAGCGGTCCGTGGCGGCGGCTCACCTCGCGCCGGGGGCACGTGCTGGTGCGCACCCCGGCGTAGTCCGGGCTACTCCTCGAAGGTGTTGACCATGGCGTGCGCGGCGCGCTCCAGGTAGTCCCACAGCAGAGCGTCGTCCGCCGGCGCCAGCTCGAGCTCGTCGACCGCGACGCGCATGTGCAGCAGCCACCGGTCGCGGGCCTCGGGGTTCACCCGGAACGGCTGATGGCGCATCCGGAGCCGCGGATGCCCGCGCTCCTGGCTGTAGGCCGTCGGCCCGCCCCAGTACTGCTCGAGGAAGCCGGTCAGGCGCTGGATCGCCCCTTCCAGGTCGTGCTCGGGGTACATCGGCCAGAGCACGTCGTCCTCGCGCACGCCCTCGTAGAAGCGGCGCACCAGGCGCTCGAAGGTCGGACGGCCGCCCACGTGCTCCCAGAAGCTCCGGAGCGGCGGAGTGCCGCCGATCTGCAGTCCGCTCACGAGCGGGGTCCTTCCGTCGGGGGAGTGGAGTCGCCGTCGCGAGGACGCGGGCGCAGGGCGCGGGGGAGACGGACGGGCTTGCCGTGCTCGGTGGTCACGGTGGGCGACGGGGTGGTCCGCGGCGGCTTCGCACCGCCGACGCTGGTCGCCCCCTCGAAGCCGCTCAGCACGACCGCGTTGAGCGACGGCAGCTTCACGTCGAGGGCGTCGAGCGCCCGCTTCAGCCGCAGGCGCAGCTCGCGAGCGACGTCGTCCTTGGCGGTCGTGCGCGTCTTGATCACGAGGCGCACCACGAGGGCGTCGTCGGCGATCGACTCCAGGCCCCACAGCTCGGGCTTGTCGATGATCCGCGCGCGCCAGCGGCTGCTGGCCGCCAGCTCGCTCGCGGTGGCCAGCACGGTGCTCTGCACCTGCTCCAGGTCCGTCTCGTACGGCACGGCGAGATCGATGATGACGCGCGACCAGCCCTGCGACATGTTGCCGACCCGCGTGATCTCGCCGTTGCGGACGAACCACAGCGTGCCGTTCACGTCCCGGATCTGCGTGATGCGGACGCCCACGGCCTCGACCACTCCGGTCGCCTGCCCCGTGTCCACGACGTCGCCCACGCCGAGCTGGTCCTCGGCGACCATGAACAGGCCGTTGAGCACGTCCTTGACGATGTTCTGCGCGCCGAAGCCCAGGCCCGCGCCGAGCGCGGCGGTCAGCAGGGCGAACGAGCCGATGAGCGACGGATCGATCGTGTTGACGATCATCACGAGCGCGATGACGACGATCAGGATCGAGCTGATGTTGTTGAGGATCGAGCCGAGCGTGCGCGTGCGCTGCACGACGCGGACGGCCGCCAGCGGCGAGGCCGCGATCGACTGGGTGTCCTCGACGCGCTGGCGCCTCTTCACGCCCGAGACGATCTGATCGACGACGCGGCCGACGAGGAAGTGCGCGATGACCCTGGCGATCAGGGCCCCGAGCACGATCGCGAGGACCGCGACGCTCTTCCAGAAGACGGGGGTGTCGAAGAACGAGATGGTGGCGGAGACGGGATTCGGGGTGGAGGTCTCGAAGAGCAGCATGACCCGTCCAGGCTACGCGACGCCTCCTGACCGGTCCCGTGGTCACGGCCCCCGGATCGGAGGAGGTGTATAGATTCGTGGACAGGGCCGGAGCACGGCCCGCCGAGGGAAGGACCTCCGTTGCTGCACTCGACCCGGACCCCCGCCGACAAGCGCCGGCTCTTCCGCGAGCGTCTCGCCACGGGCGAGCTGCTCCAGCTGCCCGGCGCGTTCACCCCGCTGTCCGCCCGCCTGATCCAGGAGAAGGGCTTCGACGGCGTCTACGTCTCCGGGGCGGTGCTGTCGGCCGAGCTCGGACTGCCGGACATCGGGCTCACGACCCTGTCGGAGGTGGCGGGTCGCGGGCAGCAGATCGCCCGGATGACCGACCTGCCCGTCCTGGTCGACGCCGATACGGGCTTCGGCGAGCCACTCAACGTCGCGCGGACCGTGCAGATGCTCGAGGACGCCGGAGTCGCCGGCCTGCACATCGAGGACCAGGTCAACCCGAAGCGCTGCGGGCACCTCGACGGCAAGGCGGTCGTCGACGAGAGCACCTCCGTCCGCCGCATCGCGGCCGCGGTCGATGCGCGCCGCGATCCGGACCTCGTCATCATGGCGCGGACCGACGTCCGCGCGCTCGAGGGCCTGCAGTCGGCGATCGACCGGGCGAAGCGCCTGGTCGACGCGGGCGCGGACGCGATCTTCCCCGAGGCCATGCGCGACCTGAGCGAGTTCGAGGCCGTGCGCGCCGCCGTCGACGTGCCCGTGCTCGCGAACATGACCGAGTTCGGCAAGAGCGAGCTGTTCACCACGCAGCAGCTCGCGGACGTGGGGGTGAGCATCGTGATCTACCCCGTCTCGCTCCTGCGCATCGCGATGGGCGCGGCGATGAGGGCGCTCGACGCGCTGAAGGCCGAGGGATCGCTCCGCTCCGAGGTGCCGCGGATGCAGACCCGCGCCGAGCTCTACGAGCTGCTCGACTACGAGGCCTACGGCCGGTTCGACGACGGCGTCTTCGACTTCAGCCTGGCCGACCACTACGGCGCCTGAGCGCCCGCACTCCCCGGCGCAGCGCCGCGCCGGGTCCGTCTCGCGAAGGAGCGACGCATGATCACGACGAGTCAGGACATCAGGAAGGGGCTCGCGGGGGTCGTGGTCGACACCACGGCGGTCTCGAAGGTGGACCCGGAGTCGAACTCCCTGCTCTACCGCGGATACCCCGTGCAGGAGCTCGCCTCCTCGCGGTCGTTCGAGGACGTCGCCTGGCTCCTCTGGCACGGGGAGCTGCCCACCCCGGACGAGTCGGCGGCGCTCTCGACGATCGAGCGCTCCCACCGCGCCCTGGACCCGGCCGTCCGGTCGGTCGTCGACCTGCTGCCGCTCGGCGCTCATCCGATGGACGTCGTGCGCACCGCCGTGAGCGTCCTCGGCGCGCTCGATCCGGAGCCGGACGCCTCGGCCCCGGAGGAGGTCCTGGAGCGGTCGGTGCGGCTCTGGGCCGCTCTGCCCGCGATCGTCGCGTACGCGCAGCGGCGGCGGCGCGGTGAGGAGCCCGTCCCTCCGCGCGACGACCTCGACTACTGCCGGAACTTCCTCTGGACGACCTTCGGCGAGATCCCGGACGACGTCGTGGTCGACGCCTTCCGCGTGTCGCTGATCCTCTACGCCGAGCACTCGTTCAACGCGTCGACCTTCACCGCTCGGGTCGTGACATCGACGCTGTCCGACGTGTACTCGGCGGTGACGGCGGCGGTCGGGGCGCTGAAGGGCCCGCTGCACGGCGGTGCGAACGAGGCGGTGCTGCACGTCCTCGACGAGATCGGAGTCGGACCGGACGCCCGCGCCCGGTCCGAGGAGTGGCTCTCGACGGTGCTCGCCGCGCGGGGCAAGGTGATGGGCTTCGGGCATCGGGTCTACAAGTCGGGGGACTCCCGCGTGCCGACCATGGACGCGGCGATGCGCCGACTCGCCGAGTACGAGGGCCGGGCCGACCTGGTGGAGCTGTACGACGCGCTCGCCGAGGCGATGGCGGAGCGGACCGGGATCCTGCCGAATCTCGACTACCCCTCGGGCCCCGCGTACCGGCTGATGGGCTTCGACACCCCGATCTTCACCCCGCTGTTCGTCGCCGCCCGCGTCGTGGGCTGGACCGCCCACGTGATCGAGCAGCGCGGTGCCAACGCGCTGATCCGACCGCTCTCGCAGTACGACGGCGAGCCCCGGCGAGCGGTACCCGAGCGCTAGGGACGACGAAGGGGGCGCCGGACGAGCCGGCGCCCCCTTCGCGTGGTGGAGGAGGGATCAGCGCGCGTCGCGCTCCTGGGCCCGCAGCGCCCGCTCGACTCCCGCCAGGTTCTCGATCACCAGACGGCGCAGCGCCGGGACCTCGGGGTTGGCGTCGAGCCACTCCCGGGTGGCGTCGACGATCGCCTGAGACGGCTCCGCGGCCGGGTAGAAACCGACGACGAGGTACTCGGCGATCTTGTAGCTCTTCGCCTCCCACAGCGACCGGAGGGCTCCGAAGTAGACCGGCACCATCGCGTCGAGCAGACGCGGGTCGGCCGTGCGCTGGAAGCCCAGGCCGGTCGACCGGACGATCGTGTTCGGCGCGGAGTCGTCGGTCGTGACCGACTCCCAGGCCGCGCGCTTGGCCTCGGCCGTGGGCAGGGCGGCGCGGGCGTGCGCCGCCGACTGCTGTCCGGTCGCCGTGTTGTCGGCGGCCAGCGCGGAGTCGATCTCGTCGGTGCCCGCGCGACCACCGGCGACGAGCGCGATCAGGAGCTCCCACGAGAGGTCCGTGTCGATCTCGAGGCCCTCGAGCGCGGCGGCCCCGCTGCGGAGAGAATCGACAGCGTCGAGGTGCGTCGGCGTCGAGGCCACGGCCGCGAAGAACTTGACGAACTGGAACTGGGCGTCGCTCCCGGCCGCGGCGCTCTGCGCCAGGCTCCAGAGCCGGTCGCCGACCTCCGCGACGGTCGCCTCGCGGTGCTCGGGCGCCACGTACTGCGTGGCGGTCGTGACCAGCTGGCCGAGCACGGTGCGCAGCGTGGTCGACTCCGTCTCGGTGGCGATGTTGCCCAGCACCAGGCGCACGAAGTCGCGCGGAGCGGACTCGGCGTCGCGCGTCGCGTCCCAGGCGGAGCCCCAGACCAGCGAGCGCGCGAGCGGGCTCTCGATGCTCGCGAGGTGCTCGATCGCGACGGCGAGCGAGGCGTCGTCGAGACGGATCTTCGCGTAGGCCAGGTCGTCGTCGTTCAGCAGCACGAGAGCGGGACGCGTGCGTCCGATGAGCTCCGGGACCTCGGTCCGCTCGCCGTCGACGTCGAGCTCGAGGCGGTCGACCCGCACCAGGCGCTCGCCCTCGAAGTCGTAGAGGCCGATCGCGAGGCGGTGCGGGCGGATCGTCGGGTACTCCTCGACAGCGCTCTGCAGGATCGCGAAGGAGGCGATGGAGCCGGACTCGTCGACGACGATCTCGGGGCGGAGCGTGTTGACTCCTGCCGTCTCGAGCCACTGCGCCGACCACTCCGACAGGTCGCGGCCGCTCGTGGCCTCGAGCTCGACCAGCAGGTCGCTCAGCTCGGTGTTCGAGAAGGCGTGCTTGACGAAGTACTCGTGCACTCCCGCGAGGAACTCCTTCTCGCCGACCCAGGCCACCAGCTGCTTGAGCACCGAGGCGCCCTTGGCGTAGGTGATGCCGTCGAAGTTGACCTGCACGTCCTCGAGGTCGTTGATGGTCGCGACGATCGGGTGGGTGGAGGGGAGCTGGTCCTGCCGGTAGGCCCAGCTCTTCTCCATGGCGGCGAACGTCGTCCACGCCTCGGTCCACTCGGTCGCCTCGGCGGTCGCGAGAGTGGAGGCGTACTCGGCGAACGACTCGTTCAGCCAGAGGTCGTTCCACCACTTCATCGTGACGAGGTCGCCGAACCACATGTGCGCGAGCTCGTGCAGGATCGTGACGACCCGGCGCTCCTTGATCGCGTCGGTGACCTTCGAGCGGAACACGTACGTCTCGGTGAACGTGACGGCTCCCGCGTTCTCCATCGCCCCGGCGTTGAACTCGGGCACGAAGAGCTGGTCGTACTTGTCGAACGGGTACGGGACCCCGAACTTCTCCTCGTAGAAGGCGAAGCCCTGCTTGGTCTTCTCGAAGACGTAGTCGGCGTCCAGGTGGGGCGCGAGCGAGGCGCGGGCGAACACGCCCAGCGGCACCGTGCGGCCGTCGGAGGAGACGAGCGAGTCCCGCTCCACGACGTAGGGCCCCGCGATCAGGGCGGTGATGTAGGACGAGATGCGCGGAGTGGGCTCGAAGCTCCAGGTCGCGGTCCCCTCGCCGGCCGGAACCGGCTCGGGGGTCGGCTGGTTCGAGACGACCTGCCAGTCGGCGGGAGCGGTGACCGTGAAGCGGAACGCGGCCTTGAGGTCGGGCTGCTCGAACACGGCGAACATGCGCCGCGAATCCGGCACCTCGAACTGCGAGTAGAGGTACACCTCGCCGTCGACGGGGTCGACGAAGCGGTGCAGACCCTCGCCGGTGTTCGTGTACAGCGCGTCGGCGACGACGGTGAGCTCGTTCTCGGCCGCGAGCGAGTCGAGGCGGATGCGGACGCCGTCCGCCACGTCGGCGGGGTCGAGATCGACTCCGTTGAGCACCACCGAGTGGACCGCGCTCGTGATCGCGTCGATGAAGGACGAGGCGCCCTCGCTCGCCGTGAAGCGCACGGTCGTCGTGCTGAGGAACGTCTCCGCCCCACGGGTGAGGTCGAGGGTGACGTCGTAGTCGATGACCTGGATCAGCGAAGCGCGCTCCTGCGCTTCGGTCCGGGTGAGGTTGTCTCCTGGCACGGGGTGCTCCATCCGTTCGTCTCGGGCGCGGCCGGTGGGCGCCGGGGTGCGGGCGCCGACGATCCAGCCTAGGGCCGCGCCGCCCGGTCGCACCCGACCGGCGCTCAGGCGCACCGAGTGCGCGGGCGGCGGCGTAACGTGAGGGCATGACCTCCGTGGATTTCTGGTTCGACCCCTCCTGCCCCTGGGCCTGGATGACCTCCCGCTTCGTCGACGAGGTGACCCCGGCACGGGATCTCGACGTCACATGGCGCATCATGAGCCTCGCGGTCCTGAACGAGGACAAGGACGTCGACGACTCGTACCGCGGCTTCCTCCCGCGGGCGCTGCGCTACACGCGCCTCGTCGCCGCCGTGGGCGAGCGCGAGGGCCGCGAGAAGGTCAAGCCGCTCTACGACGCGCTGGGCACCCGGATCCACGTCGGAGGCCGTACCGACGTCGACGCGGTCATCGCCGAGTCGCTCGAGGAGCTCGGTCTGCCGGCCGAGCTGGCCGCCTACGCCGACTCCGACGAGTACGACGCTCCGATGCGCGCCTCGCACTTCGAGGGCATCGACCGTGTCGGCCAGGACGTCGGGACCCCCGTCATCGCCATCGGCGACGTCGCGTTCTTCGGGCCCGTCCTCTCGCCCGCCCCGCGGGGCGAGCAGGCGCTGTCCCTGTGGGACGGCATCGTCGCCGCCGCCTCGTACGACGGGTTCTTCGAGCTCAAGCGCTCGCGGACGCGCGACCCGCAGTTCGACTGAGGCCCGCCGCCCCTCCGCGGGCGGTACTCTGACTCCCGGCCCGCTCGAGCGGGCATCGATTCGGCACTCCCGGAGGACGAGCGCGTGCGCATCCACATCGCAACGGACCACGCCGGGCTGGACTTCAGCCGGCACCTGATCGAGCACCTCGGCGCCGCCGGGCACGAGGTCGTCGACCACGGCCCGACGTCGTACGATCCGCTCGACGACTACCCCTCGTTCTGCATCAACGCCGCCGCCGCGGTCGTGCGCGATCAGGAGGCGGGCGTGCAGGCGCTCGGAGTCGTCTTCGGCGGCTCGGGCAACGGCGAGCAGATCGCCGCGAACAAGGTCGCCGGCGTCCGCGCCGCCCTGGTCTGGAACCTCAGCACCGCCGTGCTCGCCCGCCAGCACAACGACGCCAACGTGATCTCGATCGGTGCGCGCCAGCACACCGTCGACGAGGCCACGGGCTTCATCGACGCGTTCGTCGCCGAGCCCTTCACCTTCGAGGAGCGCCACGTGCGCCGCATCGCCCAGCTCGCCGAGTACGAGGCGACCGGCGACATCGTCGGCCGAGTCGTCGACTCGAGCGCGAAGAGCCTCTAGGTGCCGGAGGGCCACTCCGTCCACCGCATCGCGCTGCAGTTCGAGCGCGACGTGGTCGGGCACGCCGTCGCGGTGAGCAGTCCGCAGGGCCGCTTCGCCGAGGGCGCAGCCGTTCTCGACGGACGGACGGTCCTGGAGTCCACGGCGGTCGGCAAGCACCTGCTGCTGCGCTTCGACGGGGACCTCTTCCTGCACGTGCACCTCGGCCTCTACGGCGCGTGGGACTTCCTCGGCCGGGTCTCGCCGCTGTTCCCGGACGGGAAGGCGGGCAGCAGCATCGGGGCGCCCCGTCGGCGGCGGGCGGTGCGGCTCTCCGAGACGGAGCACGAGACCGACGGGGATCTGGACGAGTTCCCCCCGCCGCCCGTCGGCGCGGTGCGGGTGCGACTGCAGACGGAGGAGACCGTCGCGGATCTGCGCGGACCGACCGCCTGCGAGATCATGGATCCCTCCCAGGTCGAGACGCTGCTGGCCCGCCTGGGCCCCGACCCGGCGGCGGACGACTCCGACGCCGCCCGCGACCGCTTCGTGACGAGGCTGCGCAAGACCGCGACTCCGGTCGGCCTCGTGCTGATGGACCAGTCGGTGGTCAGCGGCATCGGCAACATCTACCGGGCCGAGCTGCTCTACCGCGCGGCCCTCGACCCCCACACTCCCGGCAAGCAGGTGCCGCTCGAGCTCGCGAACGAGCTCTGGGCCGACTGGGCGCTGCTGCTCGAGGACGGGATCCGCACCGGGATGATGATCACCCGGCGCGGTCTCACCGCGTCCGAGCGCTCGAAGGCCGTCCGCAGCCGCGCCGAGCGGAACTACGTCTACAAGCGCGAGGGACTGCCCTGCCGGGTCTGCGGCACGAACGTCCTGCTCGAGGAGATCGGCGCGCGCAAGCTGTACTGGTGCCCGGTGTGCCAGTCGTGAGCGAGGCGGGCACGCGATGAGCGCACCACTGCTCCTGCGCGGAGCGAGACTGCTCGGCTCGGCCGAACCCGTCGACGTCCTGGTGCGAGAGGGCCGGATCGACGCGGTCGGTGCCGTCGACGACCGCGCCGCCGAGGTGCACGAGCTCGACGGCCGGTGGCTCCTGCCGGGACTCTGGGACGAGCACGTCCACTTCTCCCAGTGGTCCATGACGGCGCCCCGGCTGGACGTCTCGAGCGCCGGCTCCGCGGCCGACGTCGCTGCGGCAGTCCGCGATCGTCTCGCCGTGTCGCCGGCCGGTGCGGCGACCACCCTGGTGGGGTACGGCTACCGGGACGGACTGTGGCCCGACGTCCCCTCGACGGCCCTGCTCGACCTGGTCGCCCCCGACCGCGCGGTGGTGCTCGTGGGAGGCGACCTCCACTCCGTCTGGTCGAACTCGGCCGCCCTCCGCCGCTACTCGGTGCCGTGGACCGACGACCTCCTGCGCGAGGAGGCGTGCTTCGAGCTCGTCGCAGCGCTCGGCGCGATGACGGACGCGGAGCTCGACGACCTGGTCGACGCGGCGGCTCGGCAGGCCGCCTCGCGCGGAGTCGTCGGTGTCGTCGACCTCGAGATGCGGTGGAACGTCGGCGACTGGCCGCGCCGCGTCGCTCGGGGGATCCGCTCCCTCCGCGTGGAGACGGGCGTCTATCGCGACCACCTCGACCGGGCGATCGAGGCGGGCCTGCGGACCGGTGACGAGCTCGCCGGGGGAGAGGGCCTTCTCCGGATGGGTCCGCTGAAGGTCCTGATCGACGGCTCCCTCAACACCCGCACGGCGTACTGCGACCATCCCTACTCCGGTGCCGACGGCGGCCGCGGGGTCCTGACCGTCGACCCCGACGAGCTCGACGACCTCCTGCACCGCGCGGTCGCCGCGGGGATCCGCCCGACCGTGCACGCCATCGGCGATGCGGCGGCCTCGGTCGCACTCGACGCGCTCGGCCGGGTCGGCGGCGGGCGGATCGAGCACGCGCAGCTGCTGGCGGACGCCGACGTTCCGCGGTTCGCCCGCCTCGGTGTCGTCGCCGGAGTGCAGCCCGAGCACGCTCTCGACGACCGCGACGTCGCCGACCGCTACTGGGCGGGGCGCACCGGGCGCGCGTTCGCGCTGCGATCGCTGATCGACTCCGGAGCGACCGTCGTGCTCGGCTCGGACGCTCCGGTCGCTCCGCTGGATCCGTGGGTCGCGATGGCGGCTGCGGTGGCCAGGGCCCGGCCCGGCGACGAGCCCTGGCACCCCGAGCAGCGCGTGAGCGTGCAGGAGGCGATCACCGCCTCCACCCGGGTGCGCCGGCTGCAGCCGCGGACCGGCGATGTCGCGGATCTGGTCGTCGTCGAGCGCGATCCGCTCACGGCCACCGCCGAGCAGCTGCGCGCCATGCCCGTCGCGGCCACCCTCCTGGCCGGGCGCTTCACGCACCGGAGCTGAGCGCACGAACGCCGACGGCCCGCCGATCCGAGGATCGAGCGGGCCGTGGGAGCCGTGAGGGAGCGGGGCTCAGCTCTCGCTGACGTGGGCGAAGAGGAACCAGCGGTCCTTCTCGAGGCCGCGCCCGATCTCGATGGCGACGTCCTGGCTGCTCGCGTCGATCTCGGCGAGCTCGGCGATCGCGGTGTTGACCGTTGCGATCGCGACGTCCATCTGGGTGATGATCTCGACGATGGCGTTCTCGGAGCGCTGGAAGCCCGGGGTGAGCGGCTGCGTCCTCGTCGCCGAGGCGACGGTCTGGATGCGGGCGTCGACCGGGAGGCCGAGGGCGACGACGCGCTCGGCGGCGAGGTCGGCCCACTCGATCGAGTGCGCGACGATCGTGTCGAGGAGCTCGTGGACTCCGATGAAGTTGGCGCCGCGGACGTGCCAGTGAGCCTGCTTGCCGTTGACGGCCAGCGCGGTCATCTCGACGACGACGGGGCTGAGGAACTGAGCGACTCCGGATGCGACATCCGGATTCGACGAGGTGAGCGACGTGACGGATGCAGTGGACATCGATCGGGTCCTTTCGAGAGGGGGTGACTTTTCGTCAACTGTACGCCGCAGCCGCGCCGCCGCAAGGAAGCGGAGGCTCCGCTAACGCGGGTGAAGGACAGGCTGGCCTGGGCGTACAGGGCGGTCCCTCGGGACGGGACGGGGGTCCGCCCCCGGGTGCGCCGAGCGCCGCGCCGATACCCTCGAAGACGCGCTCCGCTTCGACGCCGGGCGCGGAGGAGGGCCGGATGAGCGCGGCGACGACACCGCTCGCGGAGGCGACCCGCGCCTACCTCCGCCTGTGGCGCGACGTGCCGCGGGAGGCCCTCGCGCTCGTGGTCGCCGTGCCGTTCACCGTCGCAGGAGCGTTCGCGGTCGGGCTCGCCCTGGTCGCGGCGCTCGGGCTGATCGGCGTGCTGATCGGGCTGGTCTTCCTCCCGGTCGCCCTGATCGTCGCCCGCTTCTTCGCGCGCGGGACCCGGTGGATCAACCGGATCGCCGGCCGGCCCGACATCCCCGAGCCGCGCACGCGCCGGGCCCCGCCCGGTGTCGCTCCCGCGACCCACGCCCTCTACGGGCCGGTCATCGACGGCCACTACTGGCTCGCGCTGCTGCACACGCTGGTCGTCGCTCCTCTGCTGGCCGTCGTGTTCGGCGCCGTTCTCGCCCTCTGGACCTGGGCCGGCCTCGGCACGCTGGTGTCGGCGCTGGACGGGTCGGGTGCAGGTGCGGCGACCGCTGCGCGCTGGATCGCCTCGCGAGCGGCCTCGCTGCTCGGGGTGCCGGAGCCTCCGACCGTCCTCGTCACCCTCGCGGCGATCGCGGTGGTGGTGCTCTTCGTGTCGACGCTCCCCTTCGCCACCCGCGGACTCACCCTCGCGCGGTACCTCGTCGACCGGCTCCTGCTCGGCCCCTGGGGATCGGAGGCGCTCCAGCGCGAGGTCGAGGAGCTGAGCGCCTCGCGCGGCGCCGCGGTCGCCGCGGAGGACCGCGAGCTGCGGCGGCTCGAGCGCGACATCCACGACGGGCCTCAGCAGCGCCTCATCCGGGTGCAGATGGATCTGGCGTCGGCCGAGCGGCGCGTCGTGTCCGACCCGGAGGCGGCGGTCGCACTCCTCGCGCAGGCCCGCGAGCACGTGCGCACCGCGCTCGACGAGCTGCGCGCTCTGTCCCGGGGAGTGGCGCCGCCGATCCTGCAGGACCGAGGCTTCGAGGCCGCCGTGCACTCCCTCGCCGCGCTCAGCCCCGTGCCGGTGGACGTCCTCGTCGACCGCCCCGTCGAGGGAGTGCCGCCGGAGGTCGAGCGCAGCGTCTACTTCGTCGTCGCCGAGCTGCTCGCCAACGCGACCAAGCACTCCTCCGCTCAGCGGTTGCGCGTCCACCTCGACGTGCGCGAGGCCGGCGCGACCGGGGAGCGGTGGCTCGACGCGTGGGTGATCGACGACGGAGTCGGAGGCGCGGGTGCCGTGCCGGGGCATGGTCTCGAGGGCGTCGAGGGGCGGCTGCGCGGACTGCGCGGCGTGCTGCGCGTGGACTCGCCGATCGGCGGAGGGACGACCGTCGGCGTCCACGTGCCCTTCCGAGCGCGCGAGGTCGCCGACCCGGGCTGACGGATCCGCCGCTCTAGGCTGAGGGAGTGCCCTCCTCCTCCGTGATCCGCGTCGCCGTCGCCGAGGACTCCGTCCTCCTGCGCGAAGGGCTCGTCCGCCTCTTCGAGGACGCAGGGCTCTCCGTCGTCGGCTCGTTCGGGGATGCGGAGGGCCTCGTCGCCCGGCTCGCGGAGGACCCCGCGTCCATCGATGTCGCGGTCCTCGACGTGCGGATGCCGCCGGCCTTCCGCGACGAGGGCGTGCGCGCCGCGATCGGGATCCGAAGCGCTCATCCGTCGGTCGCCGTCCTGCTCCTGAGCCAGTACGTCGAGGTGACCTACGCGCACGAGCTGCTCGGATCCGGCGAGGGCGGCCTGGGCTACCTCCTCAAGGACAGGGTCGCGTCGGTCGACGAGCTGCGCGACGCCGTCGAGCGCGTGGCGGCGGGAGGGACGGTCCTGGACCCGCACGTCGTCGCGTCCCTCCTGCAGCGCCAGCGCGATCCCCTCGCCTCGCTGACCCCGCGCGAGCGCGAGGTGCTCGAGGCGATGGCCCAGGGCCGCACGAACGCGGGCATCGCCGCCTCGCTCTTCATCGGAGTGGGCGCGGTGGAGAAGAACGTCACGGCGATCTTCCAGAAGCTCGGCCTGGAGGACTCCGGGTCGGACCACCGGCGGGTCCTTGCCGTGCTGGCCTGGCTGCGCGCCGGTCGCTGACTCCCCGGCGTCAGCCGAGGAAGCTCGTGGGCCGCTCCGCCGTGTAGAGCGCGCTCACCTCGTCCGCGCTGAGCGCGCGGTCCCAGACCCGGACTTTCGCGAAGCTGCCGATCGCGTAGTTGCCGGGGCCCTTGGTGAGCTCGACACCGCCGACGGTGAAGTCGCCCGGCAGCGGATTCAGCCCGTCCGCGAACAGATAGGGGTTCTTCGCGTAGGTGGCGCCCTTGTCGTCGGTGAACACGGGGTAGGCCACCGCCCGGCCGTTCAGGTAGGAGACGGCTGCGGCCCCGTCGTAGGTGCCCACGTGCAACTGCCACACACCCCGGCTGAAGGTGTCCCCCGACGCGGCGTAGTCGCGCGAGTACGGGTAGCCGGGCGTCGGTCCACCGGTGCGCGACACGTGGAACGCGGCGCGCTCGTTGCCGCCGTAGGTGCCCAGATCGTAGAAGAGCCCGTAGGACCGCGTCGGCCCGGCCGAGTTCTCCTTCCATGCGCCGGCGATGAAGCCCGTGTCGAGGTCCGTCATCCGCACCCAGCTCGCGACCGTGACCGCGTTCCCGGTCGCTCCGATGGTGAGCCGACCGGTCTGGGCGGCCGGGATGCGGAGGTAGCTCGTCCCTGTCATCGTCACTCCGGTGCCCCAGGGCGTGCTGGTCCGGGTCGCCGACGTGCGCCCCGCCTGCAGGAGCGGCAGGTCTCCGCTCGTCGAGTAGTACGGCGCGAAGGGCTCGGTGAAGTCCCAGGTGGCGAGGGGAGGCGAGCCGGGAGCGGCGGGGGTCGGGGCGGGCGTCGGTGTCGCGGTCGGCTCGGGTGTCGCGGTCGGCGTCGGTGTCGCGGTCGACGTGATGGTGGGCGTGGGTGTGGCGCTCGGTGTGATGGTGGGCGTGGGTGCGGCGCTCGGAGTCGCGGTCGGAGCAGGCGTCTCGCTCGGTGCCACGGTCGCGGTCGGAGTCGGCGCTGCCGTCGGCGTCGGGGTGGGAGTGGGAGTCGCGTCAGGCGTCGTGGCGGGAGTGGGAGTCGGAGTCGCGTCACTCGTCGGGGTGGGAGTCGGGGTCGCGTCGGGGTTCGTGGTGGGAGTCGGAGTCGCGTCGGGCGTCGGAGTCGACGTGGTCGGTGTCGGGGTGGCCTCGGGACCGGGGGCCGGGGAGGGCGTCGCTGCGACGGCGACCGCGTCGATCGTGATGCTGCGACTGCTCCCGATGTTGCCCGCGGCGTCCCTCGCCTTGGCCACGAGGACATGGCGACCGGGGGCGAGGGCCGTGGCCGACGTGACCAGCGTCCATTCGCCACCTCCGCCGATGACGGCGTTGCCGAGCCGGGTGGTGCCCGACCAGAAGGACACGTTGGTCACGCCGTGCGCGTCCGTCGCGGTGGCGACGAGCGTGGCGCTGCCCGCGACGGTCGCTCCGTCACGCGGTGCGACGATCGCCGCGACCGGTTTGACCACATCGGGGAGAGGGGGAGCGGGGGAGGCC
>NZ_JAMRYM010000021.1:0-42946 GCF_023743255.1 Rathayibacter rubneri
CTACTCGATCAGTAGGGGGGGGTGGGGCGTCCGCGCGCGCGTCGGAGGTGGGCTGTCGGCCGATCCGTCCCGGAAGGCTCCTCCCGCTCGCTCGGCACGGCTGAGTGTCCGGTCAGCGTCCGAGGTCCCGCCCGCTCACACCGCGCGCGTCAGCACCAGCACGGTCACGTCGTCCTCGTTCGTCCCGTCCTCGGCCCCGGCGCTGATCCGCGCGACCGCGTCGGCCGCGTCCCTGGACTGCGCGACGAGCGCCGCGACGTGGCGGAGCGACTCCACCCGTCCGTCGTAGAGGTCGAGGATGCCGTCGCTGCAGCTCACGAGCGAGTCGCCCGGCAGCAGGGTCAGCTGCGCGGTCGCCCACGGCTCGTCCGAGTCGATGCCCACGGGCAGGTTGTGCGAGGCGAGGCGGTCCCAGGTGCCGTCGGCGCGCACGTGCAGCGTGAGGCCGTGCCCCGCGTCGAGGTAGCGGACCGTGCCGGTCGCCTCGTCGAGGCGCGCGTGGAACAGGGTCGCGAAGGAGGCGGTCTCGCCCAGGTCGGACGACAGGCTCTCGGAGGCGCGCGACGCGGCCACCGAGAGGTCGTCGTGTCCGCGGGCGCTGCGCACGACCGCGCGGACCGTCGCGGCGATGATGCCGGCTCCGACGCCCTTGCCCATCACGTCGCCGACCGTGAACGCGGCTCCGCCCTCGATGTCGTACCAGTCGAAGAAGTCACCGCCGATGGCGCGCGAGGGCAGGCAGACGCCGGCGAAGGCGTATCCGAGGACCTGCGTCCGCTCCTTGGGCAGCAGCGCCTGCTGCACGACCGAGGCCTGGGTCAGCTCGAGGTGGGTGAGCTTCTCGCGGGCGCTGATGTCGGCCACCCGCTCCCGCGCCATGCGGGCGAGATCGTTGACGACCGCGGCGGCCAGCCCGAAGGCGCCCGCCGAGAAGAACCCGCGCGCGATCTCGTTGGGGTTGTCCTCGAGCGTGGATCCGAGGAGGAACGGCAGCACGAGCCCGGCTCCGACGCCGAGGCAGGCGAGGGCGACGTGCCGTCGGCCCGGGCCCGCTGCGACCCACACGGTCGGCAGCACGGCCAGCGACGCGAAGATCGACGCGCTCTCGCCGGTCGCGAAGCGCAGCACGCCCACGACCAGGAAGTCGAGAGCGGGGATCAGCAGCGTCGCCCGTCCGAGCGGATCCACGCGCGGCAGCACCGCCGCGAGCGCCGTCGCCCCCAGCATCATCACCACCGAGCCGATCAGCGCC
The DNA here is from genome assembly GCF_023743255.1 of Rathayibacter rubneri. NCBI lineage: Bacteria > Bacillati > Actinomycetota > Actinomycetes > Micrococcales > Microbacteriaceae > Rathayibacter > Rathayibacter rubneri. Next base: position 1,253 of record NZ_JAMRYM010000021.1, read on the forward strand.
GGCGCGCTCGTCACCTCGATCGTCGGCACCGTGACGCTGAGCACGACGGCGATGAGGAAGAGCCCGAGCACGGGCAGCTGCTTCACCAGCGGGATCTGCCGGTCGAAGCCGTTCGCGGTCAGGGCGACGGAGTCGACCGCGGGGAGCGTGCGTGCGCGCCGATGCGCGAGGGTCGGTCTCACGACGCGGAACTGGGCCGGTGCTTCGCGATGGTCCAGACGTTCCGGCCGTGCTCCCGCTCGTGGTCGAACGAGTCGACCAGGGCCTGGATGAAGGGGATCCCGCGTCCGGACTCGGCGAACTCGTCGGGCATCTCGACGACCGTGTCGGTGTCGACGAGCGGCGGGTCGGCGGTGTCGACCAGCACGGCGCGCAGGACGCTCTCGTCGGCCTCGAGGCGCAGCTGGCAGATGATCGTGGTGGTCGAGGAGGCGTGCTGCACCACGTTCGAGACGAGCTCGATGAGCGCGGTCTCGAACATCATCCGCTCCATCTCGTCGACGTCGGTGCGGTCGTGCCACAGCGTCTCGAGGGCGTCGTGCACGGCCTCGACCCCGTCCGGAGGAGTCCGGAAGACGATGGAGCGCTCAGACACGGTAGGCGTCCTCGGCACTCTCGAAGCTCGCCAGCACGCGGTCGAGGTTCGAGAGCTTGAGGACCATCGACACCTGCGGGCTCGGGGCGGCGATGCGGAGGTCGCCCCCGGCCTGGCGGGCGCTCTTGAGGCAGCCGACGAGGGCGCCGAGTCCGGAGGAGTCCATGAACTCGATGCCGCTGAGGTCGACGACCACGCGGTTCTCGCCCTCCTCGATCACGCGGAGCACGAGGGTGCGCAGCTCGGGGGCCGAGACCATGTTGAGCTTGCCCTCGCCGCGGACGACGGCGATGTCCGGCTCGATCTTCTCGGTGGTGAACGTCATGCGGACTCCTTCTCGGGAACGGCGGACTCCTCGGGGGAGAAGCCCTGGTAGTGGACGGCCTGGAACAGGACGCTGAGCACGACCAGATCGTAGACGGCCCAGAAGATGTTGACGCCGGTGCCGATCGGCTCCGCCCCGTTCACCACGAGGTGGAAGACGCCGACCACGATCGCGATCACCAGCAGCACCATGACCACGAGCTGCACCTTGATCAGGCGCCACGGGGTGCCGGTCGACTCCTGCCGCGTCTTCGGAGTGACGGCGAAGCCGAGCGGGATGCGCAGGATCACGTTGTTGACGGCCGTCCGGCAGGCCTCCAGCCAGACCGGGAACAGCGCGAGGCTGTACTGCTGGCCGCGCCAGGTGGGCGTGCCCTTCGCCGAGACGAGGAAGAGCAGCTGGTTGGCGATCATGAACGGGATGAAGCGGATGAAGAAGTCCGCCGCCAGCGAGGAGACCGGCAGGATCCCGAGCACCAGGAACACGATCGGCGCCGCGAAGTAGACGACCGCCGCGTAGCCGCTGAGGTAGCTCCACATCGTGGCGAAGTACATCAGGCGCTGGGGGATCGAGAGGGCCCGCTGCAGCAGCGGGTTCTCGCGGAGGAACACCTGCATCGTGCCCTGCGCCCAGCGCAGCCGCTGCACCAGCATGGTGCCCGCGTCCTCGGGAGCGAGGCCGTCGGCGAGCAGCTCGTGGTGGTAGACGGTCTTCCAGCCGAGGCCGTGCAGGCGCATGCAGGTCGCCATGTCCTCGGTGACCGAGATGGTGGCCAGCGGCATGATCGGCTGGGCCTCGTCGGGCCGGTCCACCGCGATGCCCTGCAGGACCGCCTGGACGGACTCGAGCGCGTTCAGCGGCGAGAGCTCCCGGTCGGCGAGCGACGAGACGACCTGCTCGATGTCGACGATGGTGTCGCCGTCGCCTCCGGCCGCCCGCGCGAGCGCCCGGATCTCGGCGAGGTCGTTCTCGAGCCCGGCGACGTCGGAGGCGACGAGCGAGTAGCTCGCCGCATCGACCGCCCGGTGCAGGTCGTAGGTGATCGAGCCGATCGGCTCCCCGGAGGCGAGTGCGGTGCGCCCGTGGGCGATCGCGGCCGATACGTCGTCCAGAGCCTTCGCGACGGCCGCGTCGCGAGCGGCGGGGTGGCTGCGGGCCTTGGCCACGGCGCGGGAGGCGGTGCGCAGGGCCCGGGCGATGCTCCGGTCGAGCTCGCGGATGTACCCGGTGATGCCGAGCTGCATCAGCGCCTCGCGGCGGAGGATCGCGTTCGAGCCGCAGAAGAAGGCGGCGTTCCAGCCGTCCTTGCCCTGCTGGATCGGCCCGTAGAAGAGCGGCGCCTGGCTGCCGAGCGGGTCGCCGGTGGCGACGTTCGAGAAGACCTGGGGGGTCTGGACCAGCGCCACCTCCGGATCGCGGAAGTAGCCGAGCGTGTGCTCGAGGATCTCGGGGCGGGGGATCTGGTCGGCGTCGAGGATCAGGAGGAACTCGCCCATCGTCTGCTCGAGCGCGTTGTTGAGGTTGCCCGCCTTGGCGTGCCGGGGCATGTCCTTCCACGCCTGCGACCGGGTGATGTAGCCCAGTCCGGCTCCCTCTGCGGCCGCCCGCATCTCGGGCCTGTCGCCGTCGTCGAGCACCCAGGTCGAGTGCGGGATCCGCGCGGCCTGCGCCGCCAGCGCCGTCTCCATGACGAGCTCGATCGGCTCGTTGTAGGTCGTGATGAAGATGTCGACAGTGGCCTCGGGGTCGGGCTCGGGCGGCGCCGGCCGGCCCCGCGCGCGCCACATGGTCATGCCGTAGAGGCAGACGTCGATGAGGCTGTAGGTCTCGGCCGCGATCAGCGGCACGGCGATCCACCAGGCGTCCCAGTTGAGCGACGCGACCCAGCGCCACGCGACGTAGTTCACGCCGAGCGCGATCGTGAGCAGCACGATGATGCGCAGGAGCAGCATGCGACCCGGCGAGACGAGGGTGCTCTCGGTGCCCGGCCCCGTCACTCCGCTCTTCTTCTTCTTCTTCTCCCCGCGGGCGCTCATCGGGGCACGATCCCGAACAGGAACCGCGTCTTGACCATGACCCAGAGCAGGGCGAGGACGACGACGTAGGCGAGCGTGTCGATCACGATGCTCCCTTGATCGAGGAACGGGACGTTGGCGACGATCAGCACGAAGAGCACGTGCATCACGAACACGTAGAGCGTGGCCTGGCCGAGCGGGATGAGGAACCACCCGAGGACCCGGTGGATCGGCTTCCACAGCACGCTGAGCAGCGCGTAGCCCGTGATCGTCACGAGGAGCACGTTGAGCACGCGGCCCAGGTCGAGCGTGGTGCGCTCGAACGCGAAGGAGTAGATCGACGAGAACGTGTTGGCCGGCACGAGGCCGAGCCGCAGGTCGTAGGCGCTCGAGAGGTACGGGTTGTTCCACGAGAAGAGCGCGAGCGCGACCGTGGCGATCACCGAGACGGCCAGCACGACGCGGCCGGCGCGGGTGGCGAACCAGCCGAGGATCTCGCGCCGGTGGAAGCCCGCCACCATGCCCGTCACGAACAGGGCCTGCCAGGTCAGCAGCGGGAACGAGTCCTCGAACTGCGACGGCAGCAGGCGCAGGCTCAGCAGGGCCTGCACGGCGTAGAGCGCCCAGCTCACGGCGAGCACGAGGATCCACCGGCGCCGCGACAGGGCCCACAGGATCAGCGGGGCGATCACCAGCATGACGACGTAGAGGCCCAGCACGTTGACCTGCCACGGACCGATCCGCAGGAGCGCGATGTCGACGATCGTCTGCGGGTCGACCGGGTAGCGGATGAGGCCGTCGAAGCCGCTGAAGAGGTCGTAGACGCGGCCGGTCGCCTCGCTGCCCGCGGTACCGGTGCCCTCGTCGACGTAGGTCGTCGCGGGCACCGCGTTCACGAACGGCACCAGGCTGACGAAGCCGACGATCAGGGTCACGACGACCGCCGTGACGTAGAGCTTCCAGGCACGCGCCCCGGTGCGCAGGGTCACCTCGCCGAGGCCGCCGCCGACGATCTTGGGGCGGTGCACGAGGCCCAGCACCGCGCCCGAGAGCAGCACGAACAGCTCCGCGCCCGAGACCATGCCGATCGCCTCCTGCGTAGCGTTCTGGAAGATCGAGACGAGGGCGAGGTGGTTGATCACGACGAAGACGATGGCTCCGCCGCGCAGCAGGTCGATGCGCAGATCGCGAGAGGGCGGGCCGGAGTAGGCGAGGCGGCTCGTCCGGCCGCGCAGGAGCCCCCAGAGCGTCAGCGCGACGGCCGCGAGCAGCACGCCGGCGACGACGATCCAGGCGGCCGCGCCGTCGAGGGTGCCGCCGTCGGTGCGCACCGGACCCGCCGTGCCGTACGGCGCGTAGAGCGGGCCGAACACGAGTCCGCTGCCGGCCGCGTCGGCGCGGAACGCCGCGGCGGTCTCGGCGTCGGTCGAGATGCTCCAGTCGATGACGACCTCGCCGACGACAGCCCGGGCCGACGAGGAGTCGCGCCACAGCACGACGTCCAGGAGCGGGTACTCCGGGCCGGACACCGCGGCGATGACCTGCCGCCACCACTCCTGCTTGATCTCGAGCGCGGTCGGTCCGCCCGCTCCGGGGCTGAAGAACGCCGCGGTCTCGAGCAGCATCGGGGTGCCGGTCGCCTCCGAGAAGCGCTGGTAGAAGTCGAGATCGCCGCCGCCGGCGAGGGCGGTGTCGAGGGCGCCGGGCCGCGGGACCTCGTTCAGCGGCTGACCGCCGCCGCTGGGGTCGTGATAGGCCGAGAGCCCGACCCGGTCGACGTACTCGTCGCCCGGGTAGTAGGGGCCGTAGGGGTCGTCGCCCGCGGCGAGCAGTCCGTCGCCGTCGGTGTCGAGGGCGGGGTCGGTGCCGCCGCGCGCCGCCTGGAACGGGTACGTCGCGCCCGCGACCGGCGACCACACCACGGCGGCGTCGGGCAGGTCCGAGTGCACGGCGTCCGAGAACGCGCGGAAGGCGCTGATGTACGCCTCCGGAGCCTGGCCCCACTGCACCCAGTCCGCGTTCATGTCGGGGGCGAAGCGGAGGTAGAGCGGGAGCGCATCGTCCTGGCGGGCGTCCGCGAGGGCGGCCACCGCCTCCTCGGCGTCGCTCTCGTCGAACCCGACGAGGTCTCCGGAGGGGCGCAGCGTGATCGCGGCGAGCGACCCCTCGCCCTGGGCCTGGCGCAGGAACTGCGCGAGGTAGGTCGTCTCGTCGCTGGAGAGCGGGAGGGTCGCGGAGTGCTCGAGGACCGCGGCGGGCGCTCCGAGGCGCTCGCTCTGCTGCGCGGCGCTGTCGATGCTCCAGTCCAGGCTGGCTCCGAAGTACGCGCCCGACTCGGGCACGAGCACGTCGGGGGAGGGCGCTCGGTCGGCGGCCGCCGCGGCGGGGGCGCCGAGGAGCGCGAGAACGACGGCCGAGGCGGCGACCAGGAGGGCGCGCGGTCGGTGGGGCTTCCCGCGCCTCACGTGCGGGTCACCACCAGGACGGTGATGTCGTCCAGCGCCTTGCCGGAGTCGGCGAGCGCGCGGATCGCGGCGAAGAACTCCTCCGTGCTGCCGCACGAGCGGGCCAGCTCGGTCGCCTCGGTGAGGGAGTCGAGCGTGCCGTCGTACAGGTCGAGCAGTCCGTCGGTGAACGAGACGAGGGAGTCGCCGGGCGCGAGCTGGACGGTCTGGTCGACCCAGCCGCCCTCGGCCGCGATGCCCAGCGGCAGGCCGAGCGAGGCCAGGCGCTGGAACGAGCCGTCCGGGCGCAGGAGCACCGACAGGCCGTGGCCGGCGTCGACGAAGGACAGGCGCCCCGTCTCGGTCTCGAGGCGCGCGTGGAAGAGCGTGGCGAACGTGCCGGTCGCGGCGAAGTCGTCGAGCAGCTGCTCGTTCACGGCCGACACGGCATCGGTGGCGGAGGACCCGGTGCGCGCGTGGAAGGCCGAGCGGACGCCCGCCCCGACGATCGCCGCCGCGGTGCCCTTGCCCATGACGTCGACGAGGGTCAGGTCGACGACATCGCCGCCGCGCCAGCTGTAGAAGTCGCCGGCGAGACCGCGCATCGGGATCGAGAGGCCCGAGAACTCGTAGCCGGCCGGGTGGGTCTCGTCGGCCGGAGCCAGTCGCAGCTGCACGTCGGCGGCGCGGTCGCGCTCGATCCGGTCGCGCAGCTCGCGCTCCACCCAGTCGCCCAGCTCGTCGAGCAGGGCCTCCTGGTCGGCGGTCAGCTCGCGCGGCACGAAGTCGAGGAGGCACAGCGTGCCGACCGCGAGGTCGGCCTCGACCATCAGCGGGCGGCCGGCGTAGAAGCGCACGTGCGGCGCTCCCGCGACGTTCTCGTGCGCGGCGAACTCGCCGTCGGTCTCGAGGTCGGGGATGACGAGCATCCGCTGCTCGCGCAGCGTCGCATCGCAGAACGTGCCGGCCCTCGGGTACTCGAGCGGCCATCCCGGCACCTGCGGCGACTTCGTGAAGAGCGTGGTCTCGTCGAGGAAGTGGATCTCGGCCAGCGCGACCCCGAAGAGGTCCTTCGCCATGCGCGTGATGCGGTCGAAGCGCTCTTCGGGCGGGGTGCCCATGATGTCCAGCTCGCCGAGCGCGGCGAGCCGCGGATCCGGTGCGAGGTCTCCGAGCATGGCTGACTCCTCCGGTCGTCTTTCCCGAGCGCGGGCGATCGGCACCGGCGTACCGGTGCACTCCCGACTATGCAAGGACGTTCGGTGCCGAACGAGGAATAGATGGGAATCGTCACAGAATGCCCCACAGACGGGGGGATCGGCTGCGACGGCGCCGGAGTCGTTGCGCGCAGACCGGTCCGGTCACTCCACGCGCGGCCACTCGCTCGTCAGGGACGCCTCGATCGCGCGGTGCCGGAACCCGTACGGCTTGCCGCGGTCGATGATCCCCCGCACGGTGTCGAGGCGCTGCGCGGTCGTCCCGGCCTCGGTGGCGCTCGACAGCCCGATCGCCTTCGCGATCCGGGTGAGGGTGCGGTCTCGGACGGGCAGGGCCGCCATCGCCTCGAGGAAGTCCCGTTCCCGGGCGGGCAGGCGCCCCAGGATCCGCTCGACGTGGGCCGCGGCCTCTCTCTGCGCCCCTCGCCAGCCGGCGAGCACCTGCTGTCGGGTGATGGTGGAGCCCGTGCCGGCGTACCAGGCGCTCTCGCCGGCCAGCTGGAACAGGAACGGCTCGCCGCGGCAGAGATCGACGATCGTCGAGACCGCGTCGGTCTCCATGCGGATCCGCCCCGTTCCTCCGCGGTGGTCGGCGACCTCCCATCCCGGCAGCACGAAGTCCTGCAGCGCAGCGACGATGTCGTCGTCGTCGATCGCCGTGAGGATCGTCGTCTTGAATCGGCGCGCGAACGTGGCGCCCTTCTGCGCACCCGCCCGATCCTCGAAGTCGGGGAGGCCCGAGAGGTAGACCGCGAGCGGGAGGAACCGGGTCACCCGCGCCCCGCCGGGCAGCTCGACGGTCTCCTCGTGGGTGATCGCGTCGCCGAGGGCGATGAGGAGCTGCGAGAGGGCGCTCTCGTCGACGATGTTCTGCACCTCGTCGAGGTGGACGAGAACGACGACGTCGTGGGCGATCGCCGCGCGGCCCACCTCGACGAGCAGCTCGGTCAGCACGGCGTGCGGCTCGGGCCCCTCCTTTCCGCGGAGGGTCAGCGAGAGCCCCGATGCCGCAACGGCCTGGACGCGATCGATCAGACCCGCGATCCGCTTCTCGCGGGCCGTCGCGAGTCCCGCGGACTCGGCCAGCGAGAGCAGGGCGGACGCGAGGAGTTTCAGCGGGTCGGCGCCGGACGGGATCCGCAGCTGCGGTGTCACCCAGTCGCCTCCGGCGGCGGCGTCCCTCGCGATGCGCCGGACGAGCGACGACTTGCCGAGTCCGGGCTCGCCGAGGACGGTGCGACCGCGCTCCGGAAGGCCCCGGTTCAGTCGGGGCCGGAGGACATCGCGCCAGTCGCTGAGCTGCGAGGTCCGACCGGCCCAGATCTCGGGAACGGCGTCGGACCCGGGGCTGAACGGGTTGTCGAGGGCGTCGCGCATGGTGATAACTTTACCGGCCTGGGGTGACCTTGATAAGTTTATCGTGCAGATGGGGCGGGTTCGGGGCTGCCTGCTGGTCGAGCAGCCCCGGAGGGGCGTATCGAGACCCGCGTCCGCCGGTAGTGGTGGATCTCGATACGGCCGCTGCGCGGCCTACTCGATCAGCAGGGCCCTTGCTGGTCGAGTAGCCCCGGAGGGGCGTATCGAGACCTGCGGCCCCGGAAGTCGGGGGATCTCGATACGGCCACTGCGTGGCCTACTCGATCAGCAAGGAGGGGGCGTGCCCGGCTCGCTCGCGCGGGCGGCACGGGGACGGGCCCGCTCAGCGGGTCGGCGGAGGCGGCCCCGTCGTCGCGCGCTGCACCAGCTGCGTCGGCAGCCGCACGTGCAGTGAGCGCGGGGTCTCGCCCGCCATCAGCGCCGTCAGCATCTCGGCCGCCGTCGAGCCGAGGGTCTGCATGGGCTGCCGGACGGTCGTCAGCGGCGGGTCCAGGCGCGACGCCTCCGGCACGTCGTCGAAGCCGACCACCGAGAGGTCGCGGGGCACGTCGAGCCCGATGCGCGCCGCGATCTCGATGATGGCGATGGCCGAGACGTCGTTCGCGGCGAAGACGGCGGTGGGCCGGTCCGGGAGCGACAGCAGCGCCGAGGCCGGCCGGCGCGCGGTGTCGTGCTGGTACAGGCCCACGTGCACGAGGCGCTCGTCGAAGGCGATGCCCGCCTCCGAGAGCGCGGCGCGGTAGCCGGCCTCGCGCAGTCGTGCGGAGCGGAGGTCGGGCCGGCCGGCGACGAAGCCGATGCGGCGGTGTCCGAGCTCGACCAGGTGGCGCGTCGCCTGCAGGGCCCCGCCGTAGCTGTCCGCCTCGACGGTCGGCAGGTCGGCGCGACCGGTGTGCGGGTCGATCGCGACGAGCGGGATGTCCGACGCGGCGGTGAGGACCGTCGGAGTCACCATGATCGCGCCGTCGATCAGCGTGCCGCTCAGGCGGCTCAGCGAGCGCCGCTCCCAGCCCTCGCCCTCTCCCTGGTGCGACCCGCTGTAGGCGAGCAGGTCGAAGCGGGAGCCGCGCAGCTCGGCGCCGACGCCCTTCAGGATCTCGGCGCTGAACGGCTCGAAGTCGGCGACGAGCACGCCGATGACGCCGGTCCGCCGCGAGCGCATGCTGCTGGCGACGAGGCTCGACTCGTAGCCCAGCTCGCGCACGACGTCGAGCACGCGCGTCGCCGTCGCGGCGGCGATGCCGTACCGGCCGTTGACCGCCTTCGAGACCGTCGCGACCGAGACTCCGGCCGCGGCGGCGACGTCGTGGATGGTCGGGCGGTGACTCACAGCACCGACCGTAACCCTCCGCGAGCCCGTTTGGAAAATGATTTCGAAAACGTTTGACGCTCGCATCGAGCAGTACGGAGACTGACCTCGCCCACCGGATGACGGCGGGTGCACCTCGGCGCCGCTCTCCCTGGCGGCGCCCACTCGATGAAGAGAACAGGTCGAACGATGAAGTTCAGAAAGATCGCAGTGGCCACCGTCGCCCTGCTCGGCGCGGCCGCGGCCCTGAGCGGCTGCTCCGCCCAGGAGTCCGGCTCCTCCGACGGCACCGTCTCGATGACCCTCTGGCAGAACTCCACCACGGGCCCCGGCCAGGAGTTCTGGGACAAGACGGTCGCCGACTTCGAGGCCGCGAACCCCGGAGTCACCATTACCCCGCAGGCCATCCAGAACGAGGACCTGGACGGCAAGCTGCAGACCGCGCTCAACTCCGGCGACGCGCCGGACATCTTCCTCCAGCGCGGCGGCGGCAAGATGGCGGCCATGGTCGCCGGCGGCCAGCTGATGGACCTGACCGACAAGATCTCGGACGAGGCCAAGAGCGAGATCACCGAGGGCTCCTTCGGAGCCAACACCCTCGACGACAAGGTCTGGGCGATGCCGGTCGCGGTGCTCCCCGGCGGCGTCTTCTACAGCCAGGACCTCTTCAGCGCAGCGGGCATCAGCACCCCGCCGTCGACGCTCGAGGAGCTCGACTCGGCCGTGACCGCCCTCAAGGGCAGCGGCACCCAGGCGATCGCGCTCGGCGGCAAGGACGCCTGGCCCGCCGCGCACTGGTACTACTTCTTCGCGCTCCGCGAGTGCAGCCCCGAGACGATGGCCGAGGCGGCCGACTCGAAGGACTTCTCGGACGAGTGCTGGGTCAAGGCCGGCGAGGACCTCCAGACCTTCTCCGAGACCGAGCCCTTCAACGAGGGCTTCCTCACCACCGCCGCCCAGCAGGGCGCCGGCAGCTCGGCGGGCCTGCTCGCCAACCGCCAGGCCGCCATGGAGCTCATGGGCGCGTGGAACCCCGGCGTGATCGCCTCCCTCACCCCCGACGAGAAGCCCCTGCCCGACCTGGGCTGGTTCCCCTTCCCCGAGGTGGACGGCGGAGAGGGCGAGCCCGGCTCGATCATGGGCGGCGTCGACGGCTACTCCTGCTCGGTCGACGCTCCCGCCGAGTGCGTGGACTTCCTGAACTACCTCGCGACCGCCGACGTGCAGAAGGAGTACTACGCCGCCTTCAACGCCCCGCCGGTCAACCAGGTCGCCCAGGAGGCCGTCACCGAGCCCTACCTGCAGGACATCCTGGCCGCCTACAACTCGGCGCCTTACGTCTCGCAGTGGCTCGACACCGTCTACGGCCTCAACGTCGGCAACGCGCTGAACGTCGGAGTCGTCGACCTGCTCGCCGGCAAGAGCGACCCGGAGCAGCTGGTCGAGGCCGTCAACGCCGCTGCTAAGAAGGCGTAACCATGGCGCTTCGCGAGAGCCCGCTCCTCGGAGCGGATGCGCCCCGCGATCGCGAGACCACCGGGGGTGCTGCGGTCGTCGCAGCACCCCCGGTGCGCCGGCGCCGCCGCAGCCTCGGCTGGGCTGGCCGGCTCGAGGTCGCGATCCTGGTCGGCCCCGCGCTGATCGTGTTCCTCGCCTTCGTGATCTTCCCGGTCGTGATGGCGGCCTACTACGGCTTCTTCAGCTGGCAGGGCTACGGAGTGCCGACCGACTTCGTCGGCTTCCGCAACTACCTCACGATCCTCCAGGACCCCACCTTCCACGAGGCGCTGTCCCACAACGGCACGATCGTGATCCTCTCGCTCGTGCTCCAGGGTCCGGCCGCGATCCTGATCGCGCTCCTGCTCAACCGCAAGCTGCGCGGTCAGTCGTTCATCCGCGTGCTGATCTTCGTGCCGTACGTGATCTCGGAGGTCGTCGTCGGCACCGGCTGGAGCCTCATGCTCCAGACCCGCGGAGCCGTGAACGGCATGCTCGAGAACATCGGCCTGGGGGCGCTGCAGCAGGACTGGCTGGCGAACCCGGCGATCGCGATGTGGACGCTGATGCTGATCATCACGTGGAAGTACATCGGCTTCGCCGTGATCCTCTTCCTCGCGGGTCTCCAGGGCATCCCCGAGGAGCTGTCCGAGGCGGCGGCCATCGACGGAGCGTCCTACTGGCAGGTCCAGCGGCGCATCACCCTGCCGCTGCTCGCCCCGACGCTGCGCATCTGGGCGTTCCTGTCGATCATCGGCGCCCTGCAGCTGTTCGACCTCGTCTACATCATCTGGGGCCAGTACGTCTCGTCGACCGCCGGCACCTCGACGATGGCGACCTACCTCGTCACCAACGGCCGCAACGCCGGCAACTACGGGTACGGGAACGCCGTCGCGGTGATCCTGTTCCTGATCTCGCTCGTGGTCGCCCTGCTCTACCAGCGCTTCGTGCTGCGGCGGGACACCGAGGGCGCACTCACCGGAGGCAAGCGATGACCACCACGATGACGGCCCCGCCGATCACCCCCGAGACGCGCCGGCCCCTCGCCGTGAAGCGCCGCCGCCCGCCGATGGGCCGCGGCACGATGATCGCCTACGTCGTCGCGGTCGTCGTGATCGCGCTGATGCTCGCCCCGGTCGCGTACATCATCATCGGCGGCTTCCGCACGAACGCGCAGATCACCACCGACCCGGCCGGGTTCCCCTCGCCGTGGAACGTGCAGAACTACCTCGACGTGATCACCGGAGGCATCTTCTGGCGCGAGGTGGGCAACTCCACCATCGCGGCGCTCGCCACCACCCTCGGCGTCGTCGTGCTCGGCCTCATGGCCAGCTACGTGCTCGCCCGCTACGACTTCTCGGGCCGCGGAGTGTTCTACGCGCTCTTCGCGGCGGGCCTGATGTTCCCGATGACCGTCGCGATCACTCCGCTCTACCTGGTGATCAAGAGCCTCGGCCTGATGAACTCGCTCGCCGGAGTCGTGCTGCCGCAGATCGCGTTCGGCCTGCCGACCACGATCATCATCCTGGTCCCGTTCCTGCGGGCCATCCCGGACGAGATCCAGGAGGCGGCGTTCATCGACGGCTGCAGCCGGATCGGCTTCTTCTTCCGCATGGTGGTGCGCCTGGCGATGCCGGGCGTCATCACGACCGGCATCCTCGCGTTCATCGCGAGCTGGAACAGCTACCTCCTGCCGCTGTTCATCCTCAACGACGAGTCGAGCTTCACGCTCCCGCTCGGGGTGCAGGCCTTCTCGTCGCAGTACTCCGTCGACACCGCCAAGGTGCTCGCGTTCGTCTCGCTGTCGATGATCCCCGCGCTCATCTTCTTCAGCGTCTTCGAGCGCCGCATCGTGGGCGGCCTCACCGGGGCGGTGAAGGGATGACCTCCACCCCGCCGTCCGCTTCCAGCAGAGAGGGTCACGCCGTGGCCGAACCGCACGTCCCCTCGGCCCGCGTCGCCGAGCTCTTGGAGCGCATGACGCTCGAGGAGAAGCTCGCCCAGCTCGTCGGCTACTGGGTCGACCAGGGCGGGGAGGTCGTCGCGCCGCTGGCCGGCGAGATGGCCACCTCCACCCGCTACGAGGACGCGACCACCCACGGGCTGGGGCACCTGACCCGCGTCTACGGCACGCGCCCCGTCGATCCGATCGAGCGCGCGCAGTGGCTGTGGGCCGAGCAGCGCCGCCTCGTCGAGGAGACGCGGCTGGGCATCCCGGCGATCGTGCACGAGGAGTGCCTGACGGGGCTCGCGGCGTGGAAGGCCGCGACGTTCCCCACTCCGCTGGCCTGGGGCGCGTCGTTCGACGCCGAGCTGGTCGAGGAGATGGGCCGCCTGATCGGCGCGTCGATGCGCGAGCTGGGCATCCACCAGGGCCTCGCCCCCGTGCTCGACGTGATCCGCGACCCCCGCTGGGGCCGCGTCGACGAGTGCATCGCCGAGGACCCGTACGTGGTCGGCACCCTCGGCACCGCCTACGTGCGCGGCATGCAGTCGGAGGGGGTCGACGCGACCCTGAAGCACTTCATCGGCTACTCCGCCTCCCGCGGCGGCCGCAACCACGCGCCGGTGCACGCCGGGCCGCGCGAGATCGCGGACGTGCTGCTGCCCCCGTTCGAGATGGCGATCCGCGACGGCGGCGCGCGCTCGGTGATGAACTCGTACGCCGAGATCGACGGCGACCCCGTCGGCGCGACTCCCGCCTACCTCACCGACATCCTGCGCGGCGCCTGGGGCTTCGACGGAGTGGTGGTCTCGGACTACTTCTCGGTCGCGTTCCTGCACCTGATGCACGCGGTCGCCGCCGACCTCGGCGAGGCGGCCGAGCTCGCGCTCGAGGCCGGGATCGACGTGGAGCTGCCCACGGGCGACGCGTTCCTCGTGCCGCTCGCCGCCCGCATCGCCTCCGGGCAGATGAGCGAGGAGCTCGTCGACCGCGCGGTGCTGCGCCTGCTGGCGCAGAAGGAGCGCCTCGGGCTGCTCGACGCCCGCTTCGACGACGTGCCGGAGTCGATCGACCTCGACTCGCCCGCGCACCGCGACGTCGCCCGCCGCCTCGCGGAGGAGTCGCTCGTGCTGCTCTCGAACGACGGCGTGCTGCCGCTCGCGGCGCCGCGCCGGATCGCGCTGATCGGCCCGAACGCCGACAGTGCGCAGGCCCTCATGGGCTGCTACTCCTTCGCCAACCACGTGCTGGCCCACCACGAGGGCGTGCCGCTGGGCTTCGAGATCCCGACGGTGCGCGAGGCGCTCGCGGACGAGTTCGCGGGCGAGATCCTCGTGGCCGAGGGCTGCGCGGTCGAGGGTGACGACGACTCCGGGATCGCCCCCGCCGCCGACGTCGCCCGGACCGCCGATGTGGCCGTGGTCGTCGTCGGCGACCGCGCCGGCCTCTTCGGCCGCGGCACCGTGGGCGAGGGCAACGACGTCGAGAGCCTCGAGCTGCCCGGCCGCCAGCGCGAGCTGGTGGAGGCGGTCGTCGCCACCGGTACGCCCGTGGTGCTCGTGCTGCTCACCGGGCGCCCCTACGCGATCGACTGGGCGCTCTCGGGCGCCTCGGCCGTGCTGCAGGCGTTCTTCCCGGGGGAGGAGGGGGCCGGCGCGATCGCCGGCGTCGTCTCGGGGCGCGTCGTGCCGTCCGGGCACCTGCCGGTGTCGCTCCCGCGCTCGGCCGGGGCGCAGCCGTTCTCGTACCTGCACCCGATCCTCGGCGGTCCGTCGGACGTGACGAGCGCCGACAGCACCCCGGTGCTGCCGTTCGGCCACGGCCTCTCGTACACGACGTTCTCGCGGAGCGAGCTGTCGGTGGGGGCGGACGAGGTGGCGACCGACGGAGTGATCACCGCCTCGGTCCGCGTGCGCAACACGGGCGAGCGCAGCGGCACCGACCTGGTGCAGCTCTACGCCCGCGACGTGTACGCGAGCGTCACCCGGCCCGTCGCCCAGCTGCTCGGCTACGCCCGGGTCGAGCTGGCCGCGGGAGAGGAGGCGCAGGTGCGCTTCGAGGTGCCGGCCGCGCGACTGGCCTTCACGGGCCGCTCCGGCGACCGCATCGTCGAGCCCGGCGACGTCGAGCTGTGGGTCGGACCGGACTGCGCGTCGAAGGAGACGACCTCGTCGCTGACGCTGGTCGGCCCGGTCACCGCGGTGACCGCCGCCTCCGAGCGCGTAGTGCGCACGAGCGTGCTGCTCGAGGAGACGACTCTGGCGTGACCCGGCGCGCCCGTCCGCCCCGCGTTCCCGGGGCGTGCGGGCGCGCGGCCCCTCCCCTGCTGGTCGAGTAGCCCCGGAGGGGCGTATCGAGACCCGCTGACTCCGGAGGTCGCGGATCTCGATACGCGCGCTCCGCGCGCTACTCGATCAGCAGGGGAGGCGCTCCGCGCGCTACTCGATCAGCAGGGGAGGGGCTCCGCGCGCTACTCGATCAGCGGAGGAGCGCCGCGACCCGTCGCGAACGGCTCCCGCCCGCTCAGGTCGGCGGCCCGTCGCGCCGGATCGCGCCGCCCGCAAGGGGTTGCCGCTCCCGGCCGCCGGGCGTGGGATGGACGCAGGAGAAAGGAGTCCCATGACTCAGACCTTCCCCGCATGGCTGCGGGACCAGAGCACGCGCGACGACGAGGTGGGCACGCTCGCCCAGGAGTTCGCCGCACACACCGACCTGCCCGAGCACGGCGGCCGTTCGATCTACGAGGGCTACTTCGCGAGCGAGCCCGCCGAGGCGCAGTCCGGCTTCGACCGGGCCTGGTCCGAGTTCGAGGCCGACGTGCAGCCCTCACCGGCCTCCGACGACCCGGACGGCCTCCGATGAGCGACACGACGTCCCCGGTCCAGGACCCGGACGACCAGTCCGACAAGCCGTCGCAGGCCGAGGGCGAGGACTCGCGCGACACTCCCGTCGAGGTCCTGCCCGCCGACGGGAAGCCGTCGAAGGCCGAGGGCTGACGCGACTCGCGTTCACCACGAAGGAAGGATCCGTCCCGAGCTCCCGATCCTCGCGGATCCGGACCCGCGGGGACGGATCCTTCCTTCGTCGCGCACGGGAAACGCGCCGGAGCGAGGACTCACCGCGGAGCGACGGCCACCCGGCCGACGCCCCGCGACACGCACGGCATCACCGCCGACTCCCGCTCCTCAGCCGTCAGGACCAGGTCGCGGTGGTCCACGGCACCCTCGACGAGCCGCAGCCGGCACGTGCCGCAGGTGCCGCTGACGCACGAGCTCGGCACGTCGATCCCCGCGTCCTCGAGCGCGTCGAGCATCGTCCGCGCCGCCGGCACCGCGACCTCCACGCCGGTCGGCCGCCACTCCACGGTGAAGGGCGCGGTCAGCCCGTCGAACGCCGGCACTCCCGCGAAGTCCTCCGCGTGCACCCGGCTCGGCCGCCAGTGCATGGTGAGCGCGCGGATCTCCTCCTGCAGCGCCTCGGGCCCGCAGACGTAGAGGTGCCGCTCGCCCGGCTCGGCGAGCAGCGACCACCAGTCGACCGGCCCGCGCTCGCGGCGGTGGTGGACCCTCAGCTCCGGCAGTGCGGCGGTCAGCTCGTCCAGGTACGGGGACTCCTCGCGGGAGCGGGTCAGGTAGAGCAGTTCCACGTCCGTCGCGCCGCGGTGCCCGAGCTCCGTCAGCATCGCCCGGATCGGCGTGACGCCGATCCCCGCCGCGATCAGCAGGTAGGCGGGCGCCTCGACGAGCTCGAAGGAGTTGCGCGCGCCGTCGACCTCCAGCGCGTCGCCCACGGCCACGGAGTCGACGAGGCTGCGCGATCCGCCGCGCCCGCCCTCCGAGCGCCGCACGGCGATCGTGTACCGGCTCCGGTCGCGGAGGTCGCCGGTGAGGGAGTAGCTGCGCTTCGCTCCCGACGGCGTCGCGACCGTGAGGTGCGCGCCCGGCTCGGCGGCCGGCAGCGGCGAGCCGTCCGGGTTCCGGAGCACGAGCTCGCAGACGTCCGCCGTCAGCATCCGGCGCGCGGCGACGACGAGCCTCACGCGGGCACCACCGGGGAGCCCGCGACCACGGGGTCGCCCGGCACCACCGAGTCGCCCGGACGCAGCACGCCACCCGAGAGCACCTCCGCGAAGACGCCGACGTTCTCGTGCCCGCAGTGCTCGTGCAGCAGCCGCACCACCGGCACGTCGCGCCGCGCGGTCGTCGGATCGACCTCCGTCGCCGCGCAGCGCCCGGTCTCGTCGAGCACGCGCACGCGCACCTCGCCCAGCTGCAGCTCGCGCCCGACCCAGTCGCGCTCCGCCCACGGCTCGAGGCCGTCGACGTACACGTTCGAGCGGAAGCGCAGCGGATCGAGGTCGTGCCCGATGCGCTCGGACAGGTCGCGGACCGAGGCGAGCGACACGAGCGAGATCGAGTGCATCATCCGCGGCCCGTTCTTCGCGTTGTCGGTGAAGTTGTACCCCTCCTGCTCGGCGAGGACCGGCCGCACCCCGTCGGGCAGATCGGCGACCCGCGCGTACAGCTCGACGAACGCCTCGCGCCCGTCGGCCGTCGTGAGGTCGGCCTCCAGCACCCGGTGGCCCTGCACGGTGACCTCGACCGTCTGCGCGTCCTCGTCGAAGCGGGTCCGCAGCCCCGCGAGGCGCTCGGTGTTCAGCAGCACGAAGTACTCGCGCTTGGACAGCGGGACGAACGCGTCGGCCCGGTAGGCCCCGTCCGGCTTCGCGAGGGCGTACCGGCGGTCGGTCGGGACGCCGCGTCCGGGCTGCAGGGCCACGCTCCCGAGCCGCTCCGGCGTCAGCCCCTTCACCGGGTAGCGGTAAAGGGAGTCGAGTGTCGTCGGCACCGTGCGAGAGTACCCCGCGGGTCCTGCGGCCCGAGCGGTCCGCCCGTCAGCGCGCGGCCTGCGCCACCCGCTCGGCGAGGAGCGCTGCTCCGGCGTGGTCGAGGTGGTCGAGTGCGTACGACGTCGGCCAGAGTCCGCCCTCGTCGTCGAGCGCCGCGTCGACGCTGAAGCCGACGGTCGAGTACCGCGCCTTGTCGACGAGCCCGCTGCGGAAGAACACTATGATCCGCCCGTCCTTCGCCCAGCCGGGCTGCCCGTAGTACAGCTTCGGTCGCAGAATCGGCGCCGCCTCCGTCACGAGGGCGTGCAGCCGCAGCGCGAGCGCGCGGTCCGGCTCGGGCATCTCGGCGATCTTCTCGTCCTGCGCCACCCGCTCGGCCTCGGCCTTCTCGGCCGCCTTGCCTGCGCGCGCCTCAGCCCTCAGCTCGGCGGCCCGCGCCTTCATCGCCGCTCTCTCCTGGGCCGAGAAGCCCGTGTCGTCGCCCATGGTCGTCCCCTCGTCGTCTCCGCCACGCTAGGCCGTCGAGCGTCCGCGCCGGAAGAGGACCTCGGGACGCGCGCCGCGATCCGACGAGCCCGAGGTCACCGGAGCCGCTGCATCACTCCTCCCGCACCCGCACCGTCCGCCGCACGTCGACCGCGATCACCGCGCCCGTGATCACCAGCGAGAGCGCGACCGAGCCGGCCGTGTCGCTCAGCCAGTGGTACCCGAGGTAGAGGCGGCTGACGATCTGCACGACGATCAGCGTCACCGCCACGGTGATCGCGGTGACCGTGAACCAGCGCCGCTGGAGCCTGCTGGCCAGCAGGTAGGTCGTGATCAGGAGGAAGTCGGCCGTGCCGAGCACGTGCCCCGACGGGAACGAGAACGTGTGGTCGGGCCCGAAGAGCATCTCGGCGACCGGCGGGCGCGGGTGCTGCACGAGCGGCGCGATCACCTGGGCGAGGATCACGCCGGTCGCCATGCCGACCAGCAGCAGCAGGGGCCGCCAGAGGTGCTTGGCCAGGATGATCCATCCGATCAGCACGACGAGGACGACGATCGGCAGCACCACCGGCCCGAACAGCACGGCGAGCACGATCATGGGCCCGGTCCGGTCGCGCTCCACGCGGGCGTCGAAGAAGTCCTCGACCGGCCCGTCGAGCCGCTCGACTCCGGTCTGCGTGAGGACGCCCAGGAGGATCGCGACGAACGCGACTCCGCCGAGCAGCATCAGCAGGCCCGCGGTGATCAGGAGGCGCCGCCGGTCGGCCGCGGTGAGCGTGCGCTCCTCGACGACGAACTTCTCGTGCCAGGCCGAGAGCCGGGCCGTCTTCGAGCCGCTCACCGTCGGGCCCGAGCGGTCGGGAACGGGTCGGTGCAGGTGGTCATCGGCGGGCTCCCTCGTCGGCGCTCGCGGCGGTGCGGGCACGAAAGTATGGCGCGCCGCGGCGGCACCGGTCGAGGCTTGCGCGCGGGGCGGCGGGGTGCTGTCCCGACGGCAGCGGCCTGGTGGCGAGGCGTGCCGCGCGGCATCCTGGACCGATGATCGACGAGAAGCAGACCCTCCTCCTGTACCTGCAGGAGGGCCGCGACGCGCTGCTGACCAAGCTCGAGGGCGTCTCGGAGTACGACGCGAGGAGGCCGCTGGTCGCCACGGGCACCAACCTGCTCGGACTCGTGAAGCACGTCGCGGGCACCGAGGCGGGGTATCTCGGCCTCGTGTTCGGGCGTCCGTTCCCCGAGCCGCTGCCCTGGATGGAGGAGGACTCGGAGCCCAACGCCGACATGTGGGCTACGGCGGAGGAGTCGCGCGAGGCCGTCGTCGCCCTGTACCGCCGGGTGCAGGCCCATTCCGACGCCACCGTCGCCGCGCTGCCGCTGGATGCGCCGGGCGTCGTGCCGTGGTGGACGAACCGCGACGTCACGCTGCACCGGATCCTCGTCCACATCTCGGTCGAGACGCACCGGCACGCGGGGCACGCCGACATCGTCCGCGAGCTGATCGACGGCCGCGTCGGCCTGCGGCGCGAGGGCGACAACCTGCCCGAGGGCGACGCCGCATGGTGGGAGGCGTACCGCGCCCGCCTGGAGTCGGTGGCGCACGAGGCGCAGTCGCGGTAGCCGATCCGGAGGAGCGGGGCCCGCTGCCGCTGATCGAGCGGGGGTCTCGATACGCCCCTGTCGGGGCTACTCGACCAGCGGGGGGAGCGAGCATCCCCCCTCGCACCTTCGCGCGCGCGTCACCGCCCCGTCGCCCGCCCGTCACCCGAGTGGGCGACACTGCCGGGATGGGGCGCGGACCGACGGCACGACTGACGGCGGCGCTCGGCCTCGTCCTCGGGCTCTCCGGCGCCGGGCTGCTCCCGATCGTCGCGCGGGCGTGGCGGGTCTGCTTCGAGGCGAGGGCCTTCAGCGGGCGCGAGTGCGGAGCGCTCCAGTCCGACTTCGACTACACCCTCGTGCTGTCGGTCTGGGGAGTCGCGCTGCTGCTCGTGATCGCCGGTCTCGTCCTCGCGCGCTCGGGGCGCCGCCCGTTCGCGTGGGCGCTGCTGCCGCTCCTGCTCGGCAACGGGATGATCGATCACGCCGCGGCTCCGCTGCTCAACGGCGGCTACACGTCGTGGGACTTCCCGCCCGGGATGGGCTTCTGGGCGGCGGGCTGCCTGCTGGCGACGGGTGCGATCCTCATCGTCGGCGCGCTCTGGCCGCGGGCCCGCACCGCCGAGTACGAGCCGGAGTCGGTCGGGGCCTGAGTGCCGGCGCCCTCAGCGCTCGCCCGGCACGATCCGTCCGATCACGTCCTCCCTCCGTCGAGCTCACGGAGGGCCGGGCTCCGTCCCGCGCGGGCGTCCCGTCGTCAAGGGGTGGGGTCCGGTGCGGCCCGGTCCTAGCGTCGACAGGGACGGATGCGGGGATCCCGCGTCGCGCGCGATCGGGAGGACACCATGCAGAAGCTCTACTACGCCAGCGGATACGTGCTCCTCGGCGACGCCATCTGCACCGCGGTCGTCGAGTACGCGCAGGCGCTCGCGAACGTCGGCAAGTCGGATCTCGTCATCGTGCCGTCGTTGTCGGACGAGGGCATGCTCGGCGAGACGCGCCTGCTGCTGGGGCCGGCGAGTCAGCTCTTCGCGAGCCCCGCGCTGGACCGCGGCGTCGACCTCGACGATCCGGCAGCAGTCGAGTCGATGCGCGAGAAGACCCGTCACCTGCAGCCCGCTCGTCCGCAGGCGCAGCCGGCCGAGCCGGACGAGGACGACTTCCTCTGACCCCGACCTGCTCGTCGAGCCCTACTTCTCGAGCGTCGTGCTCGGGCTCTCGCCGAAGCGGTGCGCGTACGACGCCGAGAAGCGGCCGAGGTGCGCGAAGCCCCAGCGGTGCGCGACCTCGGTCACGGTGACCGCTCCGGAGTCGCCTCCGCGCAGCTCCTTCTGCACCGCGTCGAGGCGGATGCGCCGCAGGTAGTCCAGCGCGGTCATGTCGAACTCGCGGCGGAACTCGCTCTGCAGCGTGCGCAGGCTCATGTCGGCCGCCTGAGCGATCTCCTCCGTGCGGATCGGCAGGTGCGCGTTCTCGTACATGTACTCCACGGCGGTGCGGAGCCGTCCGCTGCGCGGCACGAGGAGGTCGGTGTGCGCGGCGAGGACCGCGTGCGGGAACGTCTCGAGCAGGGCGACGGCCGCGGCGCGGTTCGCCTCGCTGCGCAGGAGCGGCGTGCTCTCATCGGAGTAGATGGCGCGCGCGATCGCCGCGACGGTCGCCGACCAGCGGCGCAGTCTCTCCCCGGTGGGGCGCGCCGTCGAGTCGAAGAGCAGCGGGCCGGGCTCGACGCCCTCGACGTCCTGGGCGATGCCCTCGAGGTAGGCGCCGTCGAAGTGGATGAGGTTCTGCCGGTAGTCGTGGAACTCGAACGCCGTCGGCCGGTCGTTCACGAACACCGCGGGCTGCCCGAGCTGCAGCGCGACGGGATCGCCGTCGATGTCGGTGACCCCGGTGCCCGACGTCAGCCACGAGACGACGTACTCGCCCTCGGTCTGGATCCGACCCTGAACGGACCCGGCGAAGTAGCTCCCCCGGAGGGTCATGTCGGCGTCGCCGACCGAGGTGTAGCGGTAGGCGAAGTCGTCGCCGGGTTCGACGGCGAAGCGGTGGCCGTTGTAGGCCCCCTCGAACATCAGGCGGGCCTCGTCGATGTCGTGCCCGCTGATGTCGGAGCGGACGACCTCGGAGGAGGAGTCGTTCATCCGGATCAGCGTCCCACGCGGGACGCGCCTGCGTCGACGCGGGAGACCGGGAGTTCGTTAAGCGGATAAACGATTCAGGGGGCCGTACGCCCGCGTCATCGCGTGCACCGTCGCACTGCGGAACTCCGAGAGCAGGACGACCGAGTGCCGGTGCCGTCCCTGAACGGCGAGCGAGAAGGCGTCGCCCGAGGTCGAGTCCCACCAGGCGTCGACCTCGCCGGCCGGGATGCGGACCGTTCCCTCGTCCTCGCTGAGCACGAGCGCGTCGGGCAGCACGAGGAGGGTGCCGGTCACTCCGCGCACGCGGGAGGAGCAGGTGAAGACCGACTCGGGGTCCTCGCGGCCGGCGAGGCCCAGGAAATCGGTGATCCCGTCGAGCGGAGCGCCGCGGGTCGGATCGTCCGTCACGCTGGCACCCCTCTCCGCCCCCGGGGCTCCGCCGACGTCACCGTCGGCGTCACCGGTGGAGATCATCGTGGCTCAGGCCGCGTGCGTCAGGCCGACGCTCTCGGGCTGGGGAGCCGGCTCGGGGATGACGCGCAGGCCGCGGCCGCTGTTGGCCTCCTCCATCAGCGATCGGACCCACGTGGGGTTGATCGCCGGCATGCGGCTCCCGTTGAACGAGAACTGCAGCGGGATGGCCGGGTGCAGCCAGAGGGTCTGACGACCGGTGCCGTGGGTGTTCGACGCCTCGATCTGGAAGGCGAACGCCTCGTTGCGGCGGAACTTGTTGATCATGACGATCTGCAGGTGCGCGAGGGCGCGGTCGTCGATGTCGTGGGCGGTGGCGGGAGTGCCGTAGAGGAGGGAGCCCATGTGCGGAGTCCGTTCTGTGAGATCGCCGCGGTATCGGCCGCGACTCGTGAGGGGCGTCCCGACGGATCCGTCGGGGTGGGGGGTTCGGGGGGACGGTGCCGGCCGGGGGAGCGGCATCCGTTCGTCGCCCGGGTTCCGGAGTGCGGAGTCGCGGGGCGGTGGCAGGCCGGCGGGGACCACTCGTCCTGCCGTGCCACCAAAGTAAGGGAGGTGCGGCGCGCGCCCCCGATTCCTATCCGCTTTGCGAAACGTGCACGCGGAGCCCGGGGCGGGCCCGTCCGGCGCGGCTCAGCGCGGACGTCGGACGGTGACCGCGAACCAGGTGACGACGGCCGCGAGGCCGAGCAGCACCAGGGCGGTGAGGTCCCAGCCGGTGTGCTCGACGACGAGGAGGTCGCCCGAGTTCGCTCCGCGGTGCTCGCAGCGCACGCCGAGCGGCCACCACGACGGTTCACCGCTGACGACGTCGCCGGTCGGCCCGCGGTACGGGAAGTCCTCGACGCAGACGTCCCGCCAGCCGCGTCGGCCCGAGGCGTAGACCTTCAAGAAGGCGACCGCGATGCAGACCAGTCCGATGATCAGCAGGGCCCCCGGTACCGGATCCCGGCCTTCGCGTCCGTTCATCCGCCCATCCTCGTGCACCGCCCCGGGTGCGGCGCCCGGGTCAGAACGCGTAGCGCACGCGGCAGTAGGGCAGCGTGCGCCCGAGCAGGGCGAGGAAGCGGTCGAGGGCGGCGCGCTTGAGATCGCGGCGGTAGCGGATGTTGACCGCCCCGTTCTCGGAGACCTTCGACTCCTGCACGCCCGGCGTCCAGAGCAATTCCTCGGCCTTCGGGTGCCAGCCCGTGTTGACCTCGTGCAGGCGCTCGTTGTGGGTCAGGAGGATCACCTCGGCCGCGAGCTGCGCCTTCGCGCGCGGGTGCAGGGCGGCGTCGAGCTGCTCGAAGAGCTCGGCCCAGTCGCGCTGCCAGGTGGGGGTGAGGATCACGGGCGAGAAGTTGACGTGCACCTCGTAGCCGGCGTCGACGAAGTCGTTGATCGCGGCGATCCGCTCGGCGACGGGCGAGGTGCGGATGTCGGTGACCTTGGCCGTCTCGGCGGGCATGAGGGAGAAGCGGATGCGGGTGCGGCCCAGCGGATCCCACTCGAGCAGCTCGCGGTTGACGTACTTGGTCGCGAACGAGGCCTTGGCCGTGGGGGACATGCGGAACAGCTCGCAGAGGTCGCGCACGTTGTCGCTGAGCATCGCGTCGACCGAGCAGTCGCTGTTCTCGCCGATGTCGTACACCCAGGAGTCGGGGTCGCACTGGTTCGCCTCGGTCTTGGTGCCCTGCTTGGCGATGTGGCGGGCGAGGTGCCGCTGGATCTGCTCGATGTTCGTGAACACGGTGACCGGGTTGCTGTAGCCCTTCCTCCGCGGCACGTAGCAGTAGACGCACGCCATCGCGCAGCCGTTGGCGTGCGAGGGGGCGATGAAGTCGGCCGAGCGCCCGTTGGGCCGGGTGACCAGCGACTTCTTCACTCCCAGCACGAGGGCCTCGGTCTTGATGCGCACCCACCGCGAGACGTTCGTCTCGTCGCCGTGCACCTCGGGGATCATCCAGTGCGAGTCGACCGGCACGATCTCGGCTCCGGGCCAGCGCGCCACGATCTCCTGCCCGCGCGGCAGCTCGAGCGCCGCCTGCTCGGCGTAGATGCGCCGCACGTCGAGGAGCGTGCGTTCCCGGGTGTCGGACATGGGTCCGTTCTACCGGCGACCACCGACATCGGCGTGCCCGGGCCGTCCCGCAGGATGGAGGCATGGACTCCACCGCTGACCGGTACCGCCGCGCCGCCCGCGAGCTCGCGCAGACCTCCGAGCTGCAGGTGCGCCGCGCCCTCGCCGTGGCCGGCAGCGACGCCCTGCTCGCGCGGATCGACGAGCTGCCGAGTGCGCACCGGCAGCCGTCGCTCCTGTTCTCGGTCGCGCGGTACCTGGGCTCGCCGCCGGATCCGGAGGAGTTCGTGGCCTGGATGCTGGCGGAGTGGCCGCGCGTCGCCCCGGTCGCGGCCGAGCGCCTGACGCAGACGAACGAGGCGCTGCGCTGCGCCCCGCTGGTCGCGGCCCTCGAGCGGATCACCGAGCCGGACGAGCCGATCGCACTGGTCGAGATCGGCGCGTCCGCGGGGCTCTGCCTCGCGCCGGAGCGCTACTCCTACTCCTTCTCAGCGGCGGGCGGTTCCGGGGGCGACGTCTCACGGCTCGGCACGGGCGGACCGCTGCTCGAGTGCGTCGTGACGGGCGGAGCCGCGCCCACGCGACTCCCGCGCATCGCCTGGCGGCGGGGCCTGGACCTGCGTCCGCTCGACGTCCGCTCGACGGAGGACCGCGCGTGGCTCGAGGCGCTGCTGCCCGAGGACCGCCCGGAGCGGACCGCGCGGCTGCGCGAGGCCGTCACGGTGCTGCGGGAGGACCCTCCGCTGATCGTCGCGGGCGACGCCGCCGAAGCTCTGCCGGCGCTGCTGCTGGAGGTGCCGCGCGGGATGCGCGCCGTCGTCGTCTCGCTCGGGACGCTCGTCTACCTGCCGCGCGCCTCCCGCGAGCGGGTGCTGGCCGCGGTCGGGGCCGCCGGCGCGAGCCTCGTGACCCTCGAGGCGGAGTCGCTGCTCCCGCATCTCGGCGCACCGCGCGCCGCGCTCACGGCACCCGAGCCGACCCCGTTCCTGCTCGCCGCCGACGGCGTGCCGCTCGCCTGCACGACGCCGCACGGCGGCCGCCTGTCCTGGCTCACCTGACCCTCGCGCTCGTCGCACGCATCGCCACTCCGCAGATGTTGTCGTGCTCGGCCTCGAGTACGACAACTCTCGAGGAGTCGAGCGCACCGCCCCCGCGGGGAGCCGCGCGCCGGAGCGCGAGTGTCCAGAAGTCGTCGTACTGGGCGCTCGAGTACGACGACTTCTGAGGAGTCGAGCCGCCCCTACAGCTCGTCGACGAACATCTGCGTGGCCTGCGGCACGTACGACTCGTTCGTCGCCGGGTCCCAGCCCACCAGCGCGACGACGTCGCCGCCGACCCGCGCCGTGATGCCCACCAGCGTGAAGGGGCTGCCGCCCACGTCGCCCGTGACCGTCCAGCCGACCGCGTCGTCCGTCCCGGTCAGCGCCGGCTCCGTCTGCTCCACCGTCGTCCGCACCGGCTCGCCCTGCAGGGCGAACAGGTCGGAGCCGTCGGCGCAGCGCTCGAGCGCGTCCTCCGCGTCGGCGACCAGCGAGGAGGCGACGTCGGCGTCGCCCGTGCTCGCCACGACCGACGTCATCGAGCGGTCGTTGCTCGTGCCGAACTCGACCTCGGAGTCGTCGAGCGTCTCGTCCTCGTCCCAGCCGAGCCCGAACGGAGCGAGGCAGCTCGCATCGGTGGCGGTGAGCCCCGGGTAGATCGAGTCGAGCATCTCCTGCGTGCCGTCGTACTGGTCCGGCACGAACTGGATGCCGGTGAGGACCGCCGCCAGCTCGTCCTCGCTCAGCTGCGGGACCGCCTCCGACGTGGCCGCGGGCTCGCCGCCTCCCGTGCATCCCGTGAGGGCGAGCAGCAGTGCCGCCGCCGCCCAGGCTCCGGCCGTCCTCGTGCGCGTCATCGTGTCCCCGTCCCCCTCCGCCGCGGCGGGAGGCCGGACGGACCCTCCGACGCTAACAGCTGCCCCCGACCCGGTCCGCGCCGGGTCGGAGGCTCGACGAGCGGCCGCCGATCAGGTAGCGGGGTAGGGAGCGGAGACGCTCGCCCGAGACGATCCCGAGACGGCCGTGAACGAGGCCGTCCCCGCCGGGATCGACGTCTTCCCCGTGCGGAACGCCTTCGACACCGTGGCCCCCGGCGCGACCGCGAGGGCGGTCGCGGATCCGTAGGCGGTCACGACGGTGATGTCGGCCGGAGCCGGCCCCGTGTTGGTCGCCGTCGCCGTGAGGACGACGCGCCCCGAGACCAGTCGGGTCGTCGCCTTCGCGGTGAGGGAGGCGCCGGCGGTGACGGTCGCCCCGGCGAGCCTGGCCGTGGCCGCGTCGGCGCGCGCCGTGATCGCCACGGTCCCGGAGGAGGAGCCGGTGCGGATCCGGGGCAGGGCGGCGGTGCCGTCCGCGCCCGAGAGCACCGCGGCGGTCGTCGCTCCGCTCTCGAACGTCGCCGGCCCGGTGAGCGCGAAGCCCACGCTGCGGCCCGCCAGGGCGCGTCCCGACGCGTCGCGCACCACGACGGACTGCGCGAGATCGCGCGTCGTCGAGGCGGGCACGCTGGACGCCGCCCCGCGCGCCTCGAGCGACGCGGCGACCGCCACGCCGTTCACGGCGAGCTCGGCGACGCCCGTCGATCCGCCGTACTCGGCCGCGCCCCAGGCCGTGAAGACCAGGCGCAGAGCCGTCGTGGTCACCGGAGCGAACGACGCCGTGTTCAGCACGTCGCGCGCCCGCCCGGGCGCCGCTCCGCTCACGGGGGTCCAGGTGCCGCCGACGAGGTGCTCGACGCGCCACGACCGCGCGGGGATCAGGCCGCGCCCGTCGGCGTCTGCCGCGTCGCTCGCGAAGCGCACCGAGGCGCTGTCGACGGTGACGGCGGAGGGCCACTGCAGCTCCAGCGACTGCTCGCCGACCCGCGGCCAGGTGCCCCAGATCGTGCCGGTGTCGCCGTCCACGGCGGCACCGACCGAGGTCCACGGCGAGCTGTACGAGGCGGTGGTCGAGGAGGCGAGCGGAGCGATGTCGCCGACGTACTGGGTGCAGGGCACGGTCACCGTGACGGTCGCGCGACGCGTCACCGCGTCGATCCGGTCGACCCGCACCGACATGCCGGAGTTGAGGGTCGCGGTCTCGCCGGCCAGGACGAACTCGTTCGCCTCGCTCGCGTCACCGGGGCGCTCGAGCAGGTCGCCGGCGTACGGCTGGCCGGGATTCGACCTCAGGATCTGCACGCCCGAGACGTCGCGGCGCACCTGGAAGGGGCTGCTGTACGCCCCGCCGTCCGACGTCGTGTCCGCCCGGTCGTTGTACTGCGCCCAGTAGCGGATCGACGCGTCCTGCGGGTCGGTCCACGTCAGCGCGCGCTGCGCGGCGACTCCGGCCCCGAGCGTGTCGATCGTCGCGGTGCGGGGAGCGCCGCAGACCGGCTGACGGGTGTTCGGCAGCGTCCCCAGCCGTGCGAGCGACGGAGCAGAGAGGGGCAGGAACGACCAGGAGTCGCCCATCACGTCGGTCCGGTTGCCGTACTCCTCGCGGCGGCAGTCGGCCGGCAGCGGAGCGGAGTAGTCGCGGGTCGTGCCGCAGTGCACGCTGTACGCGTGCGGCAGCGAGAGGTTGTGGCCGAGCTCGTGCGCGAGGAAGTACGCGTCGGGGCCCGGCTGGAAGGTGCGTCCGCCGTCGTCGGGATCGCCCGGCTGCTCGCCGTTGGCCCAGTTCGGGCACGGGTCGCCCTCGGGCACCATCGCGACCAGGTGCCGGGCGGGGCCGGGCTGCCAGCCGTTCGTCCGGCTGATCCAGTCCTGCAGACCGCCCGTGTTCGTGCAGCCGATCGGCTCGTCGACCACCTGCCAGTCGATCACGCGCTCGAGCTCGAAGCGGATCGCACCGCCCGTCTCCCGCGCGTAGAAGTCGTCGACGAGCTCGAGGGAGCGCACGGCGTCGGCCGTCGTGAACGCGCCGGGCGTCGTGCCCTGCGGAGCGACGAGCGCGATCGTCACGCGGTGGGTCTGCACCTCGGCGCGGGCGGGGATCTCGACTCCCACGAAGTCGGCGTCGAGGGCGAGCGCTGCCTGCTGGGAGGTGGCGTCGGCCTCCGGCTCGACGAGGGTTGGCTCGGCGTCCGGAGCCGCGACCGGGCGGTCGGGCGCGGGAGCGCGAGCGGGAGACGGAACGGTGGCGGTCGGCGCCGTGGCGGCCGGCGCCGCCGAGGCGGGCCCTCCGGCGGCGAGGCCGGAGAGCAGGAGGAGTCCGGTGAGTGCACCGGGGAGCAGGGCCTGGCGTCGCATGAGGTCCTTCCGAGGAGGTCGCGCCCCGAGCGGCCGCGGGGGTGCGGGGAGCACCTGCCGCGGACCTTCTCCGCTGAAGGGTCGCCCGCACGTTACCGTGAACATCCGCGCCGCGACGGGCGGATGTCCTCCCGATGCGGCCCCCTTCAGGGTGCCGGGATCTTCCCGCGCGAACGACGGAGGCCGGGTGCCCGCAGCACGCGGTCACCCGGCCTCGGCGGGAGCGTCAGACCTCGGTGTGCCCGAGGTCGGCGGCGGCGAGCAGCCGGATCTCGGGCTCGGCGAGCCCCTCCAGCTCGAGCACCACGACCTCGTTCCGCCCGGCGCGGGTGACCGGCGACGGCACGATCAGCGTGCGCTGCGGTCCCCGGCGCCAGTAGCGGCCGAGCAGGAACCCGTTCACCCAGACCAGGCCCTTGCCCCAGTGCAGCGTGTCGAGGAAGAGGTCGGCCGGCTCGTCGAGCTCGACCGATCCGGAGGCGAGCGACGGCCCGGCCGCGAAGGCTCCGGTGGCGACGGCGAGCGACGGGACCCGCGACAGGTCCAGCGGCCGGGCCGTCCATCCGGTCAGCTCGGCGCCGTCGAGCGCGACGCCGCCGATCAGGCCCTTGTGCTCGCCGATGCGCACTCCGTAGTTCACGCGCCCCTGGTTCTCGACCAGGATCGCCAGGGATCCGCGGCCGCGCGGCAGCGTCAGCGCGCGCTCGTGGTGGTCGCGCGCCAGCACGCCGACGGGCACGCCGTCCAGCAGCACCCAGGCGCGGTCGCGCACCTCCTCGCCGACGACCAGGCGGGCGGGGGAATCGGAGCCGGCGAGCTCGGTCTCGAACAGCACGAAGCCGTCGTCGTGGCCCAGTTCGTCGAACGATGCCATGCCCTGGAGCTCGGCGACCGCGCCGAACGCGTCCAGGCCCAGCAGGGCGGGCCCCGGCACCAGCGGCGCCGTCAGCGCGGGCGACGGCGTGCGCGGCGCGGGCGACGCCTCCGGAACCGGCGCGTAGCGCGCGATGACCTCGCGGAACGCCCAGAACTTCTCGGTCGGATGCCCGGCCTCGTCCAGTGGCGCGTCGTAGTCGTAGCTGGTGGTGATCGCCGCGTAGCGGCCCTTGTCGTTCGCTCCGCTGGTCAGGCCGAAGTTGGTGCCGCCGTGGAACATGTAGACGTTGACGGAGCCGCCCACCGCCAGCAGCGCGTCGAGCTCGCGGGCCGAGGCGGCCGCGTCCGTCGTGTGGTGCTGGGTGCCCCAGTCGTCGAACCAGCCGCACCAGAACTCCATGCACATCAGCGGGCCGGTGGGCTGGAACTCGCGCAGCGTCGCGAGGCGCTCCGGGGTCCGCGAGCCGAACGAGCCGGTGAGGTGGAGCCCGGGCAGGCTGCCGTCGGCGAGCATCTGCGGCGTCGGCTGGTCGATGGTCGTGAGCGGCACGGTGATGCCGGCGTCGCGGGTCACCCGGACGAGCTCGGCGAGGTACTCCTTGTCGGAGCCGTAGGCGCCGTACTCGTTCTCGATCTGCACGAGGACGACCGGGCCGCCGGCGTCGATCTGGCGCGGAGCGACGATCGCGTAGACCTCGCGGAGGTAGTCGCTGACCGCGGCCACGTAGTGCGGCTCCCATCGGCGCACGCCCACCTCGGGGTCGCGGAACAGCCAGGCCGGGAGCCCGCCGTTGTCCCACTCCGCGCAGATGTAGGGGCCGGGGCGCACGATCGCGTGCATGCCCTCGGCCGCCACGAGGTCGAGGAAGCGGCCGAGGTCGAGGCCGCCGTCGGCGCGGAAGGAGCCGCGGACCGGCTCGTGCGCGTTCCATGCGACGTAGGTCTCGATCGTGTTCAGGCCCATCAGCCTCGCCTTGCGGATGCGGTCGGCCCAGAGGTCCGGGTGCACCCGGAAGTAGTGCAGCGCGCCGGACAGGATCCGGTGCGGCCGCCCGTCGAGCTCGAAGTCGGTGGCGCCGATGGCGAAGCGGCTCTCGGGTGCGGTGGTCATGATCATCCCTCGGATCAGGAGAAGCGGGTGGTACGCGAGGAGGCCGGCCGGAGCGATCCGGCCGGCCTCCCTGGGGCGGGCCTGTTGAACACGATCTCGCGTGCTCCGCTCGGCCTGATCGCACGATCTGCGGCGGAATCCTCGGTCGATGCCCGCATCGACCTTCGGCTTCCTCCTTGCAGCTCGCACGACCAGGCCGTGCTCGCGACGGCGATCTCCTGTTCAACAGGCCCTGCGATCTACTCAAAGACCGTGAAGCCCTGCTCGTTGCCGTACTGCACGAGCTTGCTCTGCCAGTCTGCGAGGCCGTCGTCGAGGCTGGTGCCGTTCGCGTAGGCCTGTCCGACGGTGTCGCCGAAGACGCTGTTCGCGTAGACCTGGTAGGGCAGGTACGACCAGCCCGGACGCACGTCCTCGGAGGCCTGCGTCAGCACCTCGTTGATCTTCTGGCCGCCGAAGTACTCGGACTCGGCTCCGACGAACTCGGCGTCGGTCAGGTCGGCGGTGGTCGACGGGAATCCGCCGCTCTCGAGGAAGACGTCGACCGAGGCCGGGTCGCTGTTCAGCCAGCGCAGGAACGCGGCCGCGAGGGCCGGGTTCTCGCTCTGCGAGGTGACCGACTGGCCGCCTCCGCCGTTCTCGGCGCTGACGGGGGTGCCGTCGTAGGTCGGGATGGGCGCGACGGCCCAGTCGCCGGCCGCGTCCGTGACGCTGGACTCGAGCACGCCGGGCATCCAGGCGCCGGTGATCAGCGAGGCGATCGAGCCGTCACCCAGGCCCTTGTACCACTCGTCTCCCCAGCCGGGGGTGTCCGAGAGCAGGCCCTTCTCGACGAGCTGGTTCCAGACTCCGGTCCACTTCTTGGTGCCCTCGTCCGCGACGTCGACGGTGATGTCCTCGCCCTCGAACTGGAACGGCTGTCCGCCGGCCTGCCAGATCATGCTGGTCGCGAAGCCCGCGTCGCCGGTGTCGGCGGTGATGTACTTCGAGGGGTCGGCGGTGTGCAGCTTCTCGGCCGCGGCGACGTACTCGTCCCAGGTGGTCGGGACGGCGATGCCGTACTGGTCGAAGACCGTCTTGTTGTAGAACATGGCCATGGGGCCCGAGTCCTGGGGGAGGCCGACGAGCTTGCCGTCGACGTTCACGCTGCCCCACGTGGAGGCGCTGAACTTGTCCTCCAGGTCGCCGAGGCCGTACTGCGAGAGGTCCAGGAGCGAGTCCGACAGGGCGAACTGCGGCATGGCGTAGTACTCGATCTGCACGACGTCGGGGGCGCCCGAGCCGGCCTTGATCGCGTTCTGGAGCTTGGTGTACTCGTCGGTGTTCGTGCCGGCGTTGACCAGCTCGACGTCGACGTCGGGGTACGCCTCCTCGAACGCGGCGACCTGCGCCTCGGCGCTGGGGGTCCAGCTCCAGTAGGTGAGCTTCCCGCCCGCCTCGAGGGCGGCGTCGAGGTCGGCGGCGCTGCCGCCGGTGCTCGCTCCGCCACCGGCGGAGGGGGAGGAGCAGGCGGCCAGGGAGCCGGCGGCGAGGGCGGCCGCGGCGGCCACGGTCAGGGTCCGCCGGAGGGCGGAGCTCGTGAACTTCATAGGGGGGGTCCCTTCACTTCTTCGTGCTGCGGGTGGTGGCGACCGGCGCGGGTGCTCCGGTGCGGGGGGGAGGTCGAGGGCGTCAGCCCTTGACGCTGCCGGCGCTCAGGCCGGACTGCCAGAAGCGCTGGAGTCCGAGGAAGGCGACGACGATGGGGATGATCGTGAGCAGCGAGCCCGTGATCACCAGGTTGTAGATCGGCTGCGCGCTGACGCCGGTGGCCTGGGCGTTCCACTGGTTCAGACCCACGGTGAGCGGGTACCAGGAGGGGTCGCTCAGCATGATCAGCGGCAGGAAGTAGTTGTTCCAGGTGGCGACGACCGAGAAGAGCAGCACGGTCACGATGCCCGGGGCGAGGAGCCGGATGGAGATCGTGAAGAAGGTGCGGAATTCGCCCGCTCCGTCCATCCGCGCCGCCTCGAGCAGCTCGGTGGGCACCGACTCGACCGCGTACACCCAGACCAGGTACAGCCCGAAGGGGCTGATCAGCGAGGGGATGATGATCGCCCACGGGGTGTTGGTGAGGCCGAGCTGGCTGAACATGAGGAACGTCGGGACGGCCAGGGCGGTGCCCGGCACGGCGATCGCTCCGAGGACCACCGCGAAGACCGCCTTGCGGCCGGCGAAGCGGAACTTCGCGAGGCCGTAGCCGGCGAGCGTGGCGAGCAGCGTCGCTCCTCCCGCGCCGACGACGACGTAGAGGAGGGTGTTGCCGAGCCAGCGGAGGAAGATGCCGTCGCGGTAGGTGAGCGTCTCGGCGATGTTCTGGAAGAGGACGAAGTCGCCGTCGAACCAGAGTCCGAAGCTCGAGAGCAGTCCGGCCTGCGTCTTGGTCGCGTTGATCACCAGCCAGGCCAGCGGTACGAGGCTGTAGAGGATGAACACCGACATCAGCAGGGTGAAGGCGATCGACTTCTTCGGCTGGACGGACGATCCGCGGCGGGGAGCGCGGCGGGGCCGCGTCGAACGGGGAGCGGTGGGGGCGGTCGTGACGGCCATCAGTTCTCCTTGCGCGCGCCGCGGAGCTGGACCACGTAGGCGATCACCGCGGTGATCACTCCCATCACGATCGCGACCGTGGCCGACGCGTTGTACTGCTGACCCGCGAAGGACAGGTTGTAGGCGTACATGTTCGGGGTGAAGTAGGTGGTGATGATGTTCGGCGCCAGCGTCCGGAGGATGTTGGGCTCGTTGAACAGCTGGAAGCTGCCGATGATCGAGAAGATCGTGGCGATGACGATCGCGCCGCGCAGGGCGGGCAGCTTGATCGAGCGGATCACGCGCATCGGCCCGGCGCCGTCGATCTCGGCGGCCTCGTAGAGCTCGCCGGGGATCGTCTTCAGCGCGGAGTAGAAGATCAGCATGTTGTAGCCCACGAACTCCCAGGTCACGATGTTGCCGATCGAGACGAGGATCCAGTCGCGCGAGAACGGAGCGACGACATCGGAGCCGAGCAGGTCGTTGACGTTGGCCGCGAGGCCGAAGTTGTCGCCGTAGATGAAGCCCCACATCAGCACGGCGACGACGGCGGGGACCGCGTAGGGGAGGAACACCACGATGCGGAAGAAGCCGGTCGCGTGCAGCCGGCCGCTGTCGATCGCGAGCGCCGCGACGAGGGCGAGGACCAGCATCACCGGGACCTGGACCGCCAGGAACAGGACGACGCGGACGAAGCCCTCCCAGAAGTTCGGGTCCCCGAACAGCGTCAGGTAGTTGTCGAACCCGACGAAGGCGGTGCCTCCGACGAGCTGCTCGCGGAACAGGCTGAGGTAGACCGAGTAGATCACCGGCGCGATGAACACGAGCAGGAACACGACCAGGAAGGGCGCCACGAAAGCGAGCCCCTTCCACTCGCTCTTCGCGCGGACGCGGGGGGCCTGCTTGAGGGGCGGAACCGGGGGGTCGACCTCGCGCAGAGGGACGGGTGGAGACGTCGTCGTCATCTGGGGTTTCCGTTTCAAGGGTGTCTTCTCGTGTTGACGTCAACACGGCGAGACCCACCGTACCATGTTCACGTCAACACCTCCGATATCGATCGGATCACGGTGGTTTCCCGCACGGGGGGCCCTGCTCGGCGCGATCAGGTTCGGGCACGCGCTATAAACGAGGGACCATGGCTGCCGACGCGACTCCGACCACCAGCGCGGCTCCGCGGCGCCGCGGTCCCTCGATGGCCGACGTCGCCCGCCTCGCGAAGGTCTCCGGTCAGACCGTCTCGCGGGTGTCGAACGGGCGGAGCAACGTCGACGGCGAGACCCGGGAGCGCGTCCTGCAGGCCATGCGGCAGGTCGGCTACCGCCCCAACAGCGCCGCCCGCGCCCTGCGCACCGGCCGGTTCCACAGCATCGGCGTGATCATGTTCACGCTGTCCTCGTTCGGCAACATGCGCACCCTCGACGCGATCGCCGTCGCAGCGGCCGACGCCGGCTACTCGATCACCCTCATCCCCGTGCCGCACCCGACGCAGGGCGAGGTCTCGGTGGCCTTCCACCGCCTGAGCGAGGAGGCTGTCGACGGCGTCATCATCATCGTCGAGGCGCACCTGCTCGACGAGGCCGACATCGTGCTGCCGCCCGATCTGCCG
This sequence comes from Rathayibacter rubneri, assembly GCF_023743255.1. Classification (NCBI taxonomy): domain Bacteria; kingdom Bacillati; phylum Actinomycetota; class Actinomycetes; order Micrococcales; family Microbacteriaceae; genus Rathayibacter; species Rathayibacter rubneri. Next base: position 36,019 of record NZ_JAMRYM010000021.1, read on the forward strand.
GTCGTCGTGGTCGACTCCGCCGGCGACGACACCCACGCGGTCATCGACACCGACCAGGTGTCGGGAGCGCGCCAGGCCGTCGAGCACCTGCTCGACCTCGGTCACCGCACGGTCCACCACATCGCCGGGCCGCCCCGCTCCTACTCCGCCGAGCGGCGCCGCGAGGCGTGGGAGGCGACCCTGCGCTCCCGGGGCGCCGGGGTGCCCGAGGTCCTCGTCGGCGACTGGTCGAGCACCTCCGGCCACCGCCTGGGTGCCGAGCTGGCCGCCGACCCGTCGGTGACCGCGATCTTCGCCGCGAACGACCAGATGGCGCTCGGCGTGCTGCGCGCGCTGCACGAGGCCGGCCGCGCCGTCCCCGGCGAGGTCAGCGTCGTCGGCTTCGACGACATGGAGGAGTCGGCGAGCTTCTGGCCGCCGCTCACCACGGTGCAGCAGTCGTTCGCCGACACCGGCCGCCACTCCGTCGAGATGCTGCTGCACGAGCTCGAGACGGGCGAGCGCACCGGAGCGGTGCTCGTCCCGACGGGCCTCGTCGTGCGGGCCAGCACGGGGCCGGCCCCGGCCTGACGGGTTCGAGTCTCCGGGAAGGGCTCGCTCCTCCGGCGTGCTGCGAGCCGCTCGGGGCGACTCAGCCGGCGGATCGGACGAAGAGACCGAGGGCGCGGCGGAACGAGGCGCTGTCGGCGCGGGTCGCAGCCGTCGTGAGCAGGGCCGATCGGCCGATCCGGCGCGACCACTCCCCGCGGCACGGCACGGTGACGATCGTCGTGAGGCCCGCCCGCCAGGCCGGGACCAGGGCGTCCAGGTCGCGTCGCTCGGGGTGGTCCTCGAGAGCGGTCGGCATCTCCGGCAGCTGCTCGGCCCTCCACTGCTCGAAGGACTCGCCGAGCCCGTCCGTCCCGAAGCGGTCGCCCCAGCGCGGGCCGATCAGCCGCGCGAGGAGGTCGGCGCGCTCCACCGACCCGTCCTCCGTCACGATCAGCCGGTCGAACAGGGTCGGATCCTGACCGGCTGCGGCGTGCTCGAGGGCACCCCGCCAGAGCCCGGCCCAGGCGTCCTGATGCAGGATCCGGTCGGGATCCGTGATCGGCGACGGAGGATCGACGAGCAGCGGAGGCAGGTCGTCGCCGGCCGGCGCCAGTCCGAACCGCTCGCGGACCCACAGGAGCTCGAGCAGCACCGCCGAGGACTCCTCGACGCGGATCGCCATGTCGTGCGGCCAGGGGTCGCCGGGGATCGGCCGATCGGATCTCATGCTCCAGCGAACCACGCGCAGCGGCGCCGCGCACGGATCCGCCCGGAACGCACCCCCCTCGGCGCGACCCCGCCCGGCGGTGTGCGCGTCGGTACTGTGGACGTCGTCCCGGTCGAGCGGCCGGGCGAGACGATACGGGAGAAGAACATGTCGGTCGGTCTGCTCGCGGTGGTCGATGACATCCTCACCGCCGCCCTGAAAGCCAGCGCGAAGACCGCGGGAGTCGTCATCGACGACGCGGCGGTCACTCCGCAGTACGTCCAGGGTCTGACGCCGGCGCGCGAGCTGCCCGTGGTGTGGAAGATCTCGCTGGGCAGCCTGTTCAACAAGTTCGTCATCATCATCCCGCTGGCGCTGCTGCTGTCGGCCTTCGCGCCCGCGGTGCTGCCGTTCCTGCTGATCATCGGAGGCACGTTCCTCTGCTTCGAGGGCGCCGAGAAGGTGGCGGAGTGGTTCGGACTGCACCACGCGACAGCCGAGACCGAGGCGCGGGACGAGAAGAAGCTGGTGTTCGGCGCGATCCGCACCGACCTCATCCTGAGCACCGAGATCATGCTGATCGCGCTCGACGGGCTCGACCCCGACTTCGGCTTCGGACTGACGCTGGGCGCGCTCGCGTTCGTCGGCCTCGGCATGACCGCGCTGGTCTACGGCGCCGTGGCGCTGCTGGTCAAGATCGACGACGTGGGCCTGGGGATGATGAAGAACTCCTCGCGCGGGGTGCGCCGTGCGGGTGCGCGCATCGTCGCGTCGATGCCGGTCGTGTTCCGGGTCATCAGCATCATCGGCACGCTCGCGATGCTCTGGGTCGGCGGGCACCTCGTGATCTCGAACCTCGCCGAGACGTTCTGGCACCTGCCGTACGACCTCGTGCACGTCGTGACGCACGCCGTCGAGGCGGCCGGGCCGGTCGTGGTGTGGCTGGCCGACACGTTCGTCTCGATGATCTTCGGCCTCGTGCTCGGAGCGATCGTGGTCGCGATCGTCACCGGCATCTCGGCGCTGCGCCGCAAGGGCGAGCCGGCGCCGACCGGGCACTGACCTCGGGCTCCCGCTGACCGGGCCTCCGCGCATTGCTGATCGAGTAGCCCGCGCAGCGGGCGTCTCGAGATCCGCGTCCTCCGGGAGTGGGGGTCTCGATACGCCCCGTCGGGGCTACTCGACCAGCAGGCCGGGCGGCTGGGCCCGTGTGCTGACGTACCGGCGAGGCCGGGACGAGGGCGCAGGAGCGCGACGAGTGGACGCGAAGCGGGGGCCGCAGTGCGCGCGGGGCCCGTCACGGGTCGAGTCGCGACTTGCGGCGGCGACGAGTGGACGCGAAGCGGGGGCCGGCGGACGCGGGCAACCCGACTCGCGGCGACTCGCGGAGCGAGCGACGCGCCCCTGCTCGATGACGGGCCGCCCGGCGCCTCTTGCTGATCGAGTAGCCCGCGTAGCGGGCGTATCGAGATCCGCGTCGTCCGGGCGAGGGTGGGTCTCGATACGCCCCTTCGGGGCTACTCGACCAGCAGAGCGGGCGGGTGGCCGGGCGGTGGGGTGCAGAACGTCAGCTGGGAGTGCGGCTCAGCGGCGATGGTGGCTGACGCGGGCTCTTGGCTGAGGTTGTGCAGCTCCCTGTTGATCGAGTAGCCCGCGCAGCGGGCGTATCGAGATCCCCGTTCTCCGGGCGTGGGTGGGTCTCGATACGCCGCTCCGCGGCTGCTCGACCAGCAAGAGGAGGGCGCCGAGACGACGTGACCGCCCCCGGCCCGAGGGGCGGAGGCGGTCACGAGGGGAGCGGACGGGAGGTCAGCAGGCGCGGGCCGTGTACGGCGCCGTGACGACCGTGGTCACGGCCTTCCCGTCGACCGTGCCCGTCGCGGTGACCGACACCTCGCCCGCGGCGACCGAGGCCGCGCGGGTCGAGAACGCGGCGGTCGCGGACTTGCCGGGGGCGACTCCGGTGAACTGCTTCGAGCCGAACGCCGAGGCGACGGTCATGCCGACCGGCACCGCGGAGTCGTTCCGCCCGGTCGCGGTCAGCGTCACCTTGCCGCCGATGCAGCGGGTCGACGCCGTCACCGTCACGGCGAGCGCGGCGGGCGGCCGCAGCTCGACGCTCACCCGGGTCGTGGTGGTGCTCGACCCGTCGGCGGACGTCACGGCGACCGTGCCGACTCCGCCGTTCGCGGTGGTGGGCTGGGTGACGCGCACCTTCGCGGCCGAGTCGGTCGCGACCGCGCCGAGCACGGGCATCCGCGTGCCCTCGACGACGACCGCGTACTCGGTGCGGGCCGGATCGAACCCGGCCACGCCGACGCCGTCGACGCGCAGGGCGCCGAGGGTGCTCACCGCGGCGGGGGAGGCCGTCGCGTCGAACAGCTGCACCTCCGACACGATCATGTGCGTGTTCGCGTAGGCGTTCATCACGACGCGGAAGCCGGTCGCGGTGATCGGGGCGAACGTCGCCGAGTAGGTCGGCGCGGTGCCGTCGGCGGGCGAGGCGACGGGCTGCGCCGTCTCCCAGCCGGGGACCGAGGTCCACGTGCCGTCGGTGCCGCGGGCCTGCAGCTGGATCGACTGCGCCCAGCTGTTCGTGCCGTCCCGGTAGAACTGCACGCTCGCCTTCTCGACCTGCTTCGCCGCCGGGAAGGTGTAGGTCAGCGTGCTCTGCGTCGCCTTGTTCGACGAGACCCAGTTCGACCAGCCCTTGTCGCCGAGCACGCCGTTGCGGGTGCGCTCGGGGCCGTAGCCCGACTCGGACGAGGACGCGGTGGCGGTGATGCCGGCGTCGGGGGCGAAGTTGCGCAGCGTCCCCGCGGTGACCAGCACCGTGAGGGTGGCGGGCAGCGTCGCTCCGTCGGCGGTCGCGGTGCCCGTGATGCGGACCGAGCCGGTCTGCGCGAGCGAGGCGGTGGTCAGCGGCGTCCAGTCCCAGGCGACCGGCACGGCGAACGTGCTGGTCGAGGCCCCGACGCGAGCCGGGACGGTCGTGGGAGCGGCGGCGCGGACGGCGCTGGTGGAGGCTCCGCTCGCGACGGTCACCGACACGGGGTCGGTCGCGGTGAGGCCGCCCACGTCGACGAGCGCGGTGACCGGGATCGACTGCCCGTACAGGTCGGTCGCGGTGCCGGGCACCTCGACGCGGCCGGCGGTGCCCCAGGCGGAGGACGCCGGCTGCTGCCAGGTCACCGCGACGGGAGCGCCCGCGCCCCACTGGTACTGCGGAGTCACGGAGGCGGGCAGCGTCGGCGCGACGCCGACCGTGGTGCGCACCGGGACCGTCTGGGCGGCGAGCGGGGCGAGGTCGCGCAGCTGCCACGACTGGTTCGCTCCGCCGTTGGAGCCGTAGACGCCCACCGTGGTGTTCTCGGTGGTCGACTGGCCGTTGACGTCGAGCGAGAGCGCGAGCGCCTCGTTCACGAGCGTGTACCGGGCGCCGTCGGTGGTGCTCACGATCCAGCGGGTCGCGGCGGTGCCCTTCGCGGAGTCGACGGAGACGCTGCGCAGGTCGGTGCCGGCGCTGGTCGCTCCGAGCACGCGACCGTCGCCGTTCTCGAGGACGACCCGGCGGGTGGCCTCGCGCTCGCCGGCCGGCACCTCGTGCGCGGTCCAGGTCTGCTTGGCGGCGGTGGCGGAGTCGGTCGCGAGCGCGGTGATCGCGGTCGACGAGGTCGTCGCCGTGAGCGCTTTGCCGCTCTGCGTGCCGACCAGCTGGTAGTCGTGGCCGTCGCGGAACGCGGAGGCCGTGTCAGCGACTCCGGAGACGCCGTCGATCGAGAACGTGGTGACCGACTTCGCGGGCACCGTCACGGTCGCGGTGCGCGCCTCGCGGTCGATCACGACGGGGGCCTTCCCGACGAGCGCGTTGCCCGTGGGGGCAGCGGCCGAGGCGGCCTGGGTCGTGACGTAGGGGGTGACCGACGCGCCCTCGGCGATCGTGCCGAAGCGCGAGAGGTCGAGGGTGATCGTGCGCTCGGCCGTGCCGGTGTTGGTGTGCACGACGGTGGCGCCCGAGCCGTCCGCGCGGGTGGCGGCGGTGCTGGCGGCGTCGTCGACGGCGATCAGGTGGTCGCCCTCGTGGATGAACTTGGTGAAGTTGCGGATGGTGTTGAACTTCGAGTTCGTCTCGACGCCGCAGACGGGCGCCTTGGTGGAGTCGCCGCCGGCGTCCGCGACGCGGCGCACCGACTTCCAGACCTCGGCCCCGCCCTCCTGGTACGGCTTGCAGTCGAGGTCGATGAAGACGGATCCCCAGTTGAGGTTCTCGCCCCGGGGCGGAGCCTTCTCCATGTTGTAGTAGTCCTCGACCGGCTGCCAGAGCACCCACGCCTTCGGCTCGAGCTCGCGGAGGTCGTCGGTGATGCGGCCGGCGATGCCGAGGCCGTTCTCGATGCTGGTGGGGTTCCAGCCCTGCACCCAGTTGCCCTCGATCTCGCTCATCCACAGGTCCTTGTCGGCCTGCTTGGCGAGGTCGCGGACCGCGAGGCGGTCACCGGTGCCGTAGGTGTGGACGTTCATCCGGTCGACGAGATCGCGGGCGGACTGCGGGTACGCGGCCCAGTTCGTCTTGAAGATGCTGGGGTTGGTCTCGTCCATCGCGGCGATGCCGGCGTCGGAGTCCGAGGCGGCCAGCGCGGCGGCGACGTCGGGGAGCAGGCTCACCTGGGCGGCGGGGCCCATGTGCATGCCCTCCTGGCGGCCGCCGGTGGGGACGCCGTTGGTGAGGGTGGTGCCCCAGTAGTTCGTGTTCGGCTCGTTGAACGGGTCGAGGGTGTCGAACTCGATGCCGTACTCGTCCTCCATCCGCTCGGTGACGGTGGCGAGGTACTCGGCGAACTTCGCCTCGGCGGCGGGCTTGAGCTGCTCGGCCGTCGCGCTGAAGCCGCCCGAGACGTAGCCGCTCTCGGTCATGAAGTAGGGGGCGGAGTTGGCGAACGACTCCCAGTGCGTGATCTGCTGCTCGGCGGCGAGCTTCTCGACCCACCAGCGCTGAGTCTCGTCGGCAGTGAAGTCGTAGGAGGCGGGGTCGGAGGGGTCCCACTTCGCCAGCAGCGCGTCGCGGTCGGCGAGGTTCGTGGAGGTGCCGCCGTAGACGGACGCGTCGCCGGTGGGGTTCTCCGCCCACCAGCCCTCGACCGCGCCGCCGGGGCGGAGGTAGTCCTTCACGTCGGAGGCGTTGCCGCCGCCGATGTTGTAGCGGGCGATGTTCAGGTCGAGGCCGTCCTCGCCGAACACCTTCTGGTACAGGTCCTCGCGGAGGGCCTCGGGGTAGTTCCCGGTGGCGTTGGCGAACCAGACGAGGCTGGTGCCCCAGCCCTCGTACGCCTCGCCGGAGTAGGCGGGATTGGGGGTGATGCGGACCCCGTCCGCGGCCTCGGCGGGGGCTGCCGCCGTGGGCAGGGCGAGCACCGCCCCGGCGGCCAGTGCGGCGCTCGTGGCGAGCGCGGCCAGTCGTCTAACGGACATCGACATTGATGCTGTCTCTCTTTCGGCGGTGAGAAGAGATGCGCGTTCACGTGAACACGCTCGAGCGCCACGGTACATGTTGACGTCACCATTGGGAAGGACGGGGCCCGGAGGAGCACCGCGGGCGGCCACCGCGAGATGCCACTCCGGTACGCGGCGCGCCGGGCGGGGCGTACCGGAGTGGCATCTCGCGGAGGGGCGCCGGGGGAGGAGCGCCGGGGG
>NZ_JAMRYM010000022.1:0-39554 GCF_023743255.1 Rathayibacter rubneri
AGACCGGCCAGTACCACACCGGCGAGGCGCTGCGTCTGCCGCGGCGCAAGCCCGAGTTCGACGGCGTCGAGCCGATGCTCGAGCGCGTCGAGAAGCTCGCGCGCCGCTGGCTCATCCGCAGCCGCGCCTTCGAGGCCGACCCCGCCGCCCGCCGCCTGGCGGGCGTGCTGCAGGACCCGAACGGCCTCGACTTCACGGCCGGCTTCGTCGACGGCGTGGCCCGTCCCGAGGACCTCTCGGTCGCCGCCGAGAACCTCGCGGCGCTCACCGCCAAGACCCCCGCCTTCCTCCCCCCGTACCTCCGCGCGGCGGTCGCCACCGGCGGTGCGGTGGGCCCGGTCCTGCCCTGGATCGTCGTCCCGGCGGCCCGGCGCGTGCTGCGGCAGCTGGTCGGCCACCTGGTGGTCGACGCGTCCGACGCCCGCCTCGGCTCGGCGATCGCGGCGCTGCGCGAGGGCGGCGACCGGCTGAACCTCAATCTCCTCGGCGAGGCCGTGCTCGGCGAGCGCGAGGCGCTGCGGCGGCTGGAGGGCACGAGGGTGCTCCTCGAGCGCCCCGACGTCGACTACGTCAGCATCAAGGTCTCGAGCATCGCGAGCCAGCTCTCGATGTGGGCCTTCGACGAGGCGGTCGAGCGGATCGTCGAGCGGCTCACTCCGCTCTACGAGACCGCGGCGATGAGCCCGACCCCCAAGTTCATCAACCTCGACATGGAGGAGTACCGCGACCTCGACCTCACGGTCGCCGTCTTCCGTCGCCTCCTCGACCACCCGAACCTGCTCGAGCTCGAGGCCGGCATCGTGCTGCAGGCCTACCTGCCGGACGCCCTGGGCGTGCTGCAGGATCTGACCGCCTGGGCGACCGAGCGCCGCGCGCGCGGCGGGGCGCGGATCAAGGTGCGCGTGGTGAAGGGCGCGAACCTCGCCATGGAGCGGGTGGACGCCGCGATCCACGACTGGCCGGTCGCGACCGTCGGGAGCAAGGCCGAGGCCGACACCAACTACAAGCGCCTGCTCGACTGGGCGCTCGATCCCGCGCGCACCGACGCCGTGCGGATCGGGGTGGCGGGCCACAACCTGTTCGACGTCGCCCACGCCTGGATCCTCGCGAACGAGCGGGGCGTGGTCGAGGCCGTCGACATCGAGATGCTGCTGGGCATGGCCACCGGCCTCGCGCGGGCGATCCGGGAGGACGTCGGGCAGCTGCTCCTCTACACGCCCGTGGTGCACCCGCGCGAGTTCGACGTGGCCATCTCGTACCTCATGCGGCGACTGGAGGAGAACGCGAGCCCCGAGAACTTCCTCTCGGCCGTGTTCGAACTCGAGGACGAGAGCGTCTTCCAGCGCGAGCTGGAGCGGTTCCGCCTCTCGCTCGAGGCGCTCGACGACCGCATGCCGGCGCCGAACCGCACGCAGGACAGGCTGCGCGAGTGGTCGTCGGGATCGGGTCGGCGCCTCGTGCAGGAGCACGCGCGCGCCGGTGAGCACTCCGTCGACCCCGCGGCCGCCGGGCTCACCGAGGCGGTCCTCGGGCTCAGCCGCGGCTCCGGAGCGGCCGCGGCGACGGCCGGGTTCCGCAACGAGCCCGACACCGACCCCTCCCTGCCCGGCAACCGCCGCTGGGCGCGCCTGATCACCGGTCGCCTCGCGACCTCCACGATCGGCACCGCGACGGCCGACGCCGCGCGGATCACGACTCCGGAGGCGCTGCAGGAGCTGCTGCGCACCGTCGAGCGGCGGGCCCAGCGGTGGGGCGAGCGGCTGGGCTACGACCGCGCCGCGATCCTCGACCGCGCCGGGCTCGCGCTCGCCGCGAACCGCGACCGGCTCCTCGAGGTGATGGCCTCCGAGACCGGCAAGACGATCGCCGAGGGCGATCCCGAGGTCTCCGAGGCGATCGACTTCGCCCACTACTACGCCACCCGAGCGCGCGAGCTCGACGCGGTGACGGGCGCCACCTTCGTGCCGGCCCGCGTCACGGTCGTCGCTCCGCCGTGGAACTTCCCGGTCGCGATCCCCGCCGGCTCTGTGCTCGCGGCGCTCGCCGCGGGATCGGGAGTCGTGCTCAAGCCCGCCCCGCAGGCGCGGCGCTCGGCGGCGGTGCTCGTCGAGGCGCTCTGGGACGCCGGCGTCCCGCAGGACCTCCTCGCCCTGGTCGACCTCGACGAGGAGTCGCTCGGCCGCGCGCTGATCACGGATCCGCTCGTCGACCGCGTGATCCTCACCGGCTCCTACGACACCGCCAAGCTCTTCCGCTCGTGGCGGCCGGACCTGCCCCTGGTCGCCGAGACGAGCGGCAAGAACGCGATCGTGGTCACGCCCCACGCCGACTACGACCTCGCCGTGGCCGACATCGTGAAGAGCGCGTTCGGGCACGCCGGGCAGAAGTGCTCGGCCGCGTCGCTGGTGATCCTCGTCGGGTCGGTCGCCCGCTCGAAGCGGTTCCGCGCTCAGCTCGTGGACGCCGTCACCTCGCTGCGCGTGGGGTACCCGGAGGATCCGGCCTCCGTCATGGGTCCGCTGATCGAGGAGCCGACGGGCAGGCTCGCGCACGCCCTCACCACGCTCGGAGCGGGGGAGTCGTGGCTCGTCGAGCCGCGGCAGCTGGACGGCAGCGGCCGGCTCTGGTCGCCCGGGGTCCGCGAGGGGGTCACCGAGGACAGCTACTTCCACCTCACCGAGTTCTTCGGTCCCGTCCTGGGGATCATGCACGCGGCGACCCTCGAGGACGCGATCCGGATCCAGAACGGCACCGATTACGGGCTGACCGCCGGGCTGCACTCGCTGCACGCCGACGAGCTCGCCCTGTGGCTCGACTCCGTCGAGGCCGGCAACCTCTACGTCAACCGCGGCATCACCGGCGCGATCGTGCGCCGGCAGCCGTTCGGCGGCTGGAAGCGCTCATCCGTCGGCGGCGGCGCGAAGGCGGGCGGTCCGAACCACTTGATCGGCCTGGGCTCGTGGAAGCCGTCGCCCGCGCGCCCGTCGTCGACGCTGCACCTGCGCGGCCTCGACGACCGGGCCCGCCGGTTCATCGAGGCGGCGCAGTCGTCGCTGCAGTTCGAGCAGTTCGACCTGCTCCGCCGCTCCGCGCTCTCGGACCAGCTCGCCTGGGCGACCGAGTTCGGAGTGGTCACCGACATCTCGAAGGTCGGCGTCGAGCGCAACCTGTTCCGCTACCTGCGGGTGCCGATCGCGCTGCGCCTCGCCGACGGCGGCGACCTGGGGGAGCTGCTCCGGGTCATCGCCGCGGGACTGCTCACCCGGTCGAGGATGGACGTCTCGACGTCGATCCCGCTGCCGCCGCGGGTGCTCGAGATCCTCGCGGGCGACGAGCTCGCCGAGATGGCCGGGCTCGTGCCCAAGGTCGTCGTCGAGTCGGACGCGCAGTGGCTCGAGCGCGCGGCGGCCGGGCGCATCACCGCGTCGCGCATCCGCATCGTCGGCGACATCGTCTCGGACCGGGTCGACGAGTACGCCGGCCCCGGGGGAGGCTCCGCAGCATCGCCCGGCCACGACGGCGAGGAGGCGCTCGCCGCCCGCACCGCGACGCGGTCCTTCACCGACGTGGTCACCGGCATCACCCGCGGCAGCACCGGCAAGCCGATCCCGCTGCAGCGCGCCGACGGGTCGCGGATCCCTCTCTCGACCGCGCTCGCGGAGGCGCTCGGAGGGTCGCCGGACGTCGCGATCCACGCGAACCCGGTCACTCCGGCCGGCCGGGTCGAGCTGCTGCCCTTCCTGCGCGAGCAGGCCGTCTCGATCACCAACCACCGGTTCGGCACGCCGATCGCGCTCTCGGACGACGTGATCTGAGCGGACGATCCGCGCCCGGCGAGCGCCGAAAAGGTTGTCGCTGCAACGAAAGGTGTAGGGTGACGTCATGCCTCCCGGATCCCCGACGCCCGCTGGAACGCCGACGCCCATCGGATCCCCGACCGAGCCGCGGTGGCTCACCCCCGAGCAGCTGGGCGCGTGGATCCGCTTCATCGCGGTCGTCGAGCTGCTCCCGGGCGCGCTCGACCAGCAGCTGCAGCGCGACGCGGGTCTGACCCACTTCGAGTACATGACCCTCGCGATGCTCTCGGAGACGCCCGACCGGACGCTGCGGATGACCACGCTCGCGACCCGCACGAACGCGACGCTGCCGCGGCTCTCGCACGTCGTCACCCGGCTCGTCACGCGCGGCTATCTCGAGCGGAGGCCGTGCCCGACGGACGGGCGCGCGACGAACGCCGTCCTCACCGAGGAGGGGCTGGCGAAGCTCGTCGCGACCGCTCCCGGCCACGTGGCCACGGTGCTCGCCGACGTGATCGACCCTCTCGACGCCGAGCAGATCCCGCAGCTCGCCGACATCATGGCGCGCATGCTGACCCGTCTGGATCCCGACGGGCGGATGACGGTCGACGCCGTGCGCTCGGCGCTCGGTCCCTCCGGTGAGCAGCGGTCGGCCGAGCAGCCCGCCGGAGAGCGGTCCGCCCCGGAGTAGCCTCCCGTCATGCGCTTCTCGACGACGATGCACCAGGTCGGCCGCAACACCGGGATCGAGGTCCCGCCCGAGGTGATCGCCGCCCTGGGCGGGGGAGCCAGACCGGCGGTGCGGGTCGTCGTCAACGGCTTCGAGTACCGGAGCACCGAGGGCGTGATGGGCGGCAGATCCCTCGTGCCCTTCTCGGCCGATAAGCGCGCGATCACGGGGATCGCGGGCGGTGACGCGCTCGACGTCGAGATCGAGCTCGACACGGCGCCGAGGGACGTCGCGGTGCCGGACGACCTCGCGGCGGCGCTCGAGGACGCGGGCCTGACCGCGCGGTTCGCGGCCCTCTCTCCCAGCGCGCGCAAGGCCCACGTCACCGCGATCGAGGGGGCGAAGGCCGAGGCCACCCGCGCGCGGCGCGTCGCGGGCGTCCTCGAGAAGCTCGCCGTCCCCCTCCCTCCTCCTCAGGGATGACTCCGCACCGCCGCCTGCCGAGTCCCGCACTCCGCGCGCGGGAGCCTGGATAAGGTTCACCTCAGTGCCCCACGGGGGGAGCACGCGAGCGCGGTGCGCGGAGTCGGGGGACGAGATGAGTGCGGTACGACGTTGGGTGTTCCCGATCGTGTGGATGGTGATCATCGGAGCGGCGAGCATCGCGCTCGTCAAGATCGCCTTCTTCCCGGACAGCGCCGCCGAGGCCGATCCGACCGTCCCGACCGGCGAGCTCACCGAGCCGGTCGTGACCGTCGCGCGCGGCACCATCACCAACGACCTCACCCTGCAGGGCTCCGTCGCCGCCGATCCGGCCGTGCCGCTCAAGGCCACCGCCGTCGGCACGGTCGACGACGTGTACATCCAGCAGGGCGCGACGGTCGCCGAGGGCGACCTCGTGTACGACATCCGCGTCGAGACCGTGCGCGACCCGGTCGAGACCACGGCGGCCGACGGCACCGTGAGCGTCTCGCAGCCGCCCCCGGCGGTGCGCTTCGAGCGCGTCTACGCCGAGGCCGACGGCGTGCTGAGCGCCCTCGGCGTCATCCACGACCAGGCCGTGACGGTCGGGGAGGTGACCGGCCAGGTCGCTCCGCCCCGCTTCTCCGTCACCGGGTCGATCGACGCGCAGCAGCTCTACCGGATCCAGGACCGTCCCACCGAGGCGCAGGTCTCGATCACCGGGGGCCCGGCCGCGTTCACCTGCACCGGCCTCGCGATCACCACGCCGCTCGCGGGCGAGGGCGCCGGCGAGGCGACCGGCGGCGAGGCGGCTCCGACCGGCTCCGGCACGAGCTTCCGCTGCCAGGTGCCCGCGGAGGTCACCGTGTTCCCGGGCCTCGCGGCCACCGTCACGCTGGCCGGCGGGCTGGCCGAGGACGTCCTGGTGGTGCCGACGACCGCGGTCGAGGGCACGGCCGAGTCGGGAGTCGTCTTCCGGCTCGCCGAGGACGGCTCGACCGAGGAGGTCCCCGTGACCCTCGGGCTCACCGACGGCTCCAGCGTCGAGATCACGGGAGGCGTGGACGAGGGCGCGGAGCTGCTGCAGTTCGTGCCGGGGGCCACCGCGGACGACGCCGCCGTCGAGGGCGGCGAGTGCGTGCAGAACCCCGACGGCTCGGTGTTCTGCCCGTGACGATCCTCCGGCTCGAGGGGATCCGGAAGGTCGTCCCGCTCCCCGACGCGCCCCCGCTGACGATCCTCGACGGCGTCGACCTCGAGGTGGGGGAGGGCGATCACGTGTCGGTCGTCGGCCGCAGCGGCTCCGGCAAGTCCACGCTCCTGAACATCCTCGGCCTGATCGACGAGCCGACCGAGGGGCGGATGCTGCTGGAGGGGCGGCCGACCGAGACCCTGTCCTCGCGGGCGCGGGCGCGCATCCGCGGCGGCAGCGTCGGCTTCATCTTCCAGCAGTTCAACCTGCTCGACGGCCGCACCGCCCGCGAGAACGTGATGACCCCGCTGCTCTACGCCTCCGGCCGCGAGTTCTGGCGCCGCCGCGAGATCGCGGCCGAGATGCTCGAGCGCGTGGGCCTCGGGCACCGCGTCGACTCCTCTCCCGGACGGATGTCCGGCGGCGAGCAGCAGCGCATCGCGATCGCGCGCGCACTGGTGCGCCGTCCGCGGCTGATCCTGGCCGACGAGCCCACCGGCGCACTCGACACCGACACGGGGGAGACCGTGATGAGCCTGCTCGACGAGATCGCCCGCGAATCGGGCTCGGCGCTCGTGACCATCACGCACGACCCGGCGATCGCCTCCCGCGCGGAGCGGCACTACCGGCTGGACCGCGGCCGGCTGGACACCGCGTCCTCGGCGGGGACCCTGCACGACCGGCTCGACGGTGGCCGGCTGGACACCGCCTCCTCGGCGGGGACCCTGCACGACCGGGCGCCCGCGCACGCGGCGCCCGCGACCGGCCCCGAGGGCGCGCTCTGATGGGCGGCCTGGTCGGCATCGCCGGCGCGATCGTCGAGGCGTGGACCGAGCTGCGCATCCACCGCGGACGCGTGCTGCTCTCGCTCATCGGAGTGGCGGTCGCCGTCGCCGCGCTCACCGGGGTCGTCGCGGCCGGCGGCATCGCCCGCCAGGCCAGCATCGAGCAGGCCGAGCGCTCGAGCGGGCGCCCCGCCAGCCTCTACGTCAGCGCCTACACGACGAGCGGCGACGGCGTCGTCGACCCCGCAGCGCTCCAGACGGCGTGGGAGACGGTGCTCGAGCGCTACGGCATCACCTACGCGAGTCGCACGACCTACGGATCCGCGCGCGTGCAGTTCGCGGACGGAGCCGTGGACGTGCCCGTCACGGCCGTCGACCAGCCCTACGCCGAGATGCACCGGCTCGAGGTCGAGGAGGGCAGCTGGTTCACCGAGCGCGACGAGCTCCGGCTCGCTCCCGCCGTCGTCGTGAGCGAGATCTTCTGGGACCGCCTCGGGCGACCCGACCTCGCCGCGCACCCCACGGTCACCCTGCTGGGTGCCGAGCGCGACACGACCGCGGTCGTGGTGGGGGTGACCCCGGTGACCCAGTGGGAGACCGAGCCCACGATGATGATGCTCGCCGACGGGTACGCGGGCGTCGCCGAGGAGCCCGCGGTCGAGGACCCGTTCGGCGGCGGAGCGATCCCCAACTACGAGATGTGGGTCCCGCTGGACATCGCGGAGCCGCTCGCCCAGGCGGTGCAGCGCGACATCGCGGCCGCGCTGGGCCCGGGGATCGACGCCGACGTGAGTCGCCAGGACTACCTGACGTACGACTCGGATCCGTTCGGGGTGCTGACCTGGGTGATCGGCGGCGTCGCCGGCCTGGTGCTCGCCCTCGGGGCGCTCGGGCTCCTCAACATCGCCCTCGTCACGGTGCGGCAGCGGATCCGCGAGATCGGCATCCGGCGCAGCTTCGGCGCCTCCTCGGGCCGCATCTTCTTCTCGATCATGATGGAGAGCGTGGTCGCGACGGTGGTCGCCGGCGTCGTGGGGGTGGCCATCGCGGTGATCCTCGTCACCAACCCGCTGACCGTCGGCTGGATCCAGCAGAACGGCATCGAGGACATCCCGCCGTTCCCGGCGGAGGCGGCACTGCTCGGGCTGGGCGCGGCGACCCTCGTCGGGGCGCTGGCCGGTCTCGTCCCGGCGATCGTCGCCGTCCGGGTCAAGGTCATCGACGCGATCCGGTACTGACCTCCGGCCGCGGCGAGGGCACCGTCGAGCGCCGCACGACGAGCTCGGGCTGGAACACGGTCTGCCGGGGGATCAGCTCGGGGTCGGCGGCCTCCTCGAGCAGCACCCGCAGCGCCGTGCGCCCGATCGTGGTGCTGGGCTGGCGCATCGACGAGAGCGGCACGGCGGCGGCGGCGGCGAAGGCGATGTCGTCGAAGCCGATCAGCGCGATCTCGTCGGGCACGAGCATCCGCCCGTTCGCGGCGAGCGACTGGAGCAGCCCCAGGGCGAGGAGGTCGTTCGCGGCGAAGACCGCGTCAGGGCGCTCGCGGCGGGGCCGGGACGCCAGGCGCTCGCCCGCCGCGACCCCCTCGGCCACGGTGAGCGCCGAGGTGGCGACCACCTCGATGTCGACGGGGGTCGCGCTGTCCTCCGCGGCGACCCGCGCACCCGCGAGCCGGTCGACGACCTGGCGGATCTCGAACGGGCCGCCGACGAAGGCGAGGCGCCGCCGGCCCGTGGCGATCAGGTGGTCGACGGCCATCCGCCCGCCGGCGACGTTGTCGACCGAGACCGAGCTGAAGCGCCCGTCGCCGCTGAAGCGGTCGACGAGCACGGCGGGGATGCCCCGCTCGCGCAGACGCTCGAGCCGGCGGGTGATGTCGCCGTGCGGCGAGACGAGCACGCCGCGCACCTGCTGCTCCTCGAACAGGTCGAGGTAGTGCCGCTCGCGGGCGACGTCCTGGTCGGTGTTGCCGTGCAGCACCGCGATGCCGTGGCGGGACGCCTCGTCGACGGCCCCGTGGACCACGTCGCCGAAGAACGGGTTGCGGCCGTCGAGCACGACGAAGCCGACGGTCGAGCTGACGCCGTTGCGGAGCTTGCGGGCCGCGTCGTTGCGCACGTAGCCGAGCTCCTCGATCGCGGAGTTCACCCGCGCGAGGTTCTCGGCCGAGACCTCGTCCGGGCGGTTGAGCACGTTCGAGACCGTGCCCACCGAGACGCCCGCGTGCTGCGCCACGTCGCGGATGCTCGCTGCCACTGTTCCCCTCCATCACGACCGCGCAACGAGCGGCACTGCTCGTCTTGACCGACCCGGTCGTCGTCCCTAGAGTATGCCTGAACAGCGGATGAATCGATTCAGGTTCTGACCTCCCCGCCCTCGCGGCGGGAACCCGCCACTCCGCTCGGCCCATCCCACTGCCCTCGACGAGGAGGCACCTCCGTGACAGACACTGCGCCCGCCCCGGCGCTCGAGCTCGCCCGGGTGGTGAAGTCCTTCGGCGCCGTCGTCGCGCTGCGCTCGGGCACCCTGACCCTGCACTCGGGCTCGATCCACGCGCTGATCGGCGAGAACGGCGCGGGCAAGTCGACGCTCGTGAAGATCATCGCCGGGGTCCACCGCCGCGACGCGGGGGAGTTCCGGCTGCACGGCCGCGACGTCGACTTCACCTCGACCGCGCAGTCCAAGGCCGCCGGCGTCGCCGTGATCTACCAGGAGCCGACGCTCTTCCCGGACCTCTCGGTCACCGAGAACATCTTCATGGGCCGCCAGCCGACCGACCGCTTCGGCCGGATCGACCGCAGGGCGATGCGCGCCGAGGTCGAGCAGCTCATGCGCCGGCTCGGCGTGGCGATCGACCCGGAGCGACCCGCCGAGGGCCTCTCGATCGCCGACCAGCAGATCATCGAGATCGCGAAGGCCATCTCGCTCGACGCCTCCGTCCTGGTGATGGACGAGCCGACGGCCGCCCTCTCGGGCGTCGAGGTCGAGCGGCTCTTCGCCGTGGCGCGGAGCCTGCGCGACGAGGGCCGGGCGCTGGTGTTCATCTCGCACCGCTTCGACGAGGTCTTCGCCCTCTGCGACACGATCACCGTGATGCGCGACGGCTCCTACATCGCGACGACGCCGACCACCGAGGCCACGATCGACGGGATCGTGCGCCAGATGGTGGGCCGCGACGTGACCGAGCTGTTCCCGAAGCAGCCGGCCGAGATCGGCGAGGTCGTCCTCGAGGTCCAGGGCCTCACCCAGCCGGGCGTCTTCCACGACATCTCGTTCACCGTCCGGGCCGGCGAGATCGTCGGGCTCGCCGGACTCGTGGGCGCCGGTCGCAGCGAGGTCGCCCGGGCGGTCTTCGGAGTCGACCCGTACCAGAGCGGCTCCGTGGCGCTGAACGGCGCCCCGCTGCCCCGGCGCGACCCGGCCGGCGCGATGCGCGCCGGAGTCGCCCTCGTGCCCGAGGACCGCCGCAAGCAGGGCCTGGTGCTCGACGCCTCCGTCTCGAACAACATCACCACGGCCATCCGCCGCGGCCTGACGAAGGGCGGCCTGCTCACCCGCGGAGCCGAGAACTCGGCGGCGCGGATCTGGGCCGGGCGCCTCGAGGTGAAGACCAACGCGCTCGACACGGTCGCCGGCACCCTCTCCGGCGGCAACCAGCAGAAGGTCGTCCTGGGCAAGTGGCTCGCCACGAACCCGAAGGTGCTGATCATCGACGAACCCACCCGCGGCATCGACGTCGGCACCAAGTCCGAGGTGCACCGGCTGCTCTCGCAGCTGGCCGGCGAGGGCATGGCGATCCTCATGATCTCGTCCGAGCTGCCCGAGGTGCTGGGCATGGCCGACCGCGTCCTGGTGATGCGGGAGGGCCGACTGACCGGCGAGCTCCCGCGCGCCGAGGCGACCAGCGAGGCCGTCATGCTCGCCGCGACCGGCGGCACCGGCGCGATCGCCGCCGATCCGACCGCCGCCGATCCGACCGCCGCGGGCACGTCCGCCCGCGGCACCGAAGGGAGCGCCGCATGAGCGCCGCCACGACCACCGGACCGCGGACGGGCACGCCGAAGCCCTCCTCGGGCGGGCTCTCCCGCGGGCTCCGCGGCTTCGCGACGGCGCGCGAGACGAGCATCCTGCTCGCCATCGTGCTGCTCGTCGCGGTGACGACGGTGAAGAACCCGTCCTTCCTCTTCTCGCCCGACGGCTGGCGCGACCTGCTGCTGACGCCGTCGATCCTGGTGCTCGTGGCCGTGGGCCAGGCGATCGTCGTGATCACCCGCAGCGTCGACCTCTCGGTCGGCTCGATCCTCGGGCTCACCGCGTACCTCACCGGCCGGCTCTTCCTCGACGTGCCGGGTCTGCCGATCATCGTCGTCTTCATCGCGGGGATCCTCTTCGGGTCGGTGCTCGGCCTCGTCAACGGAGCGCTGGTCGCCTTCGCGAAGGTGCCCGCGCTGGTCATCACCCTCGGCACGCTCTACGCCTACCGCGGCATCAACGTGGCCTGGGCGGGCAGCGACCGGGTCAACGCCTCGGACATGCCGAAGGACTTCCTCGCGCTGGGCACGGGGCAGATCCTGACCATCCCGATCCTCACGATCATCGCGCTCGTGGTGCTGGTCGTCGCCGGGTACTGCATGCGCAACCTCCGGGCGGGGCGCGAGTTCTACGCCATCGGCTCCGAGCCGGACGCGGCGCGCCTCTACGGCCTTCCCGTCACCCGGCGGATCCTCACGGCCTTCGTGCTGAGCGGCGCGCTGACCGGACTCGCCGGCGTGCTGTACGCGGCCCGCTACGGCACCGTCAACTCGCAGGCCGGATCCGGCTGGGAGCTCGACGCCGTGGGCGCGGCGGTCATCGGAGGCGTCGCGATCTTCGGCGGCTCCGGGACGGTCTGGGGGGCGGCGCTCGGCGCGGTCCTGCTCCTGACCATCAACCGGGCCCTCCCGATCCTGGGCGTGCAGGACTTCTGGCAGCGCGCCGTCGTCGGCGTCCTCATCATCGGCGCGATCGTGCTCGACCGCGTCCTCTCGATCCGGCAGTCCCGCCGGCTCCTGGCAGAAAGGGACGACGCGCGATGAGCTCTCTCTCGACCGAGACGACCGCCGTGCGCACGGCGCGGACCTACCGCGACTACGGTCACGGCCCCCTCCGCCGCATCCTGCTCACCCGCGAGACCGCGATCATCGCGCTGCTGGTGCTCGTGGTGCTCGTCGCCTCCGCCACCGTGCGGAACTTCGACCGCCCGATCACCGTCACCTACCTCCTCCTGGACATCGCCCCGGTCCTGCTGATCGCCCTGCCGATGACGCTGATCATCGTGACGGGCGAGATCGACCTCTCCGTCGCCTCGACGGTCGGGCTGGCGAGCGTGCTGACGGGCATCCTCACCCAGGCGGGCGCTCCGTTCGCGGTCGCCGCGCTCGTGGCCCTGCTGGCGGGGGCCGTGGGAGGAGCGCTGAACGGGTTCCTGATCACGGTGGTCGGCCTGCCGTCGCTGGCCGTGACCATCGGCACGCTCGCGCTGTACCGCGGCCTCGCCGTCGGGCTGCTGGGGACCACGGCCGTGACCGACTTCCCCGAGTTCTGGACCGACCTCGCGACGTCCAAGATCGGCGACTCCCCGATCCCGACGATCGTCGTGCCGATCGTGATCCTGGCGATCGTGTTCGCGGTGCTGCTGCACTTCACGTCCTTCGGCCGCGGGATCTACGCGATCGGCCTGAACGACGAGGCCTCGACCTTCTCGGGCGTGAACGTGAACCGGACCAAGTTCGTCCTGTTCCTGCTCTCGGGCGTGGTGTCGGCGTTCGCCGGCGTCTACTTCACGCTGCGCTACGGCTCGGCTCGCGGCGACAACGCGACGGGCCTGGAGCTCCAGGTGATCGCCGCGGTGCTGCTGGGCGGGGTCTCGATCTTCGGCGGTCGCGGTGCTCTGCACGGAGTCCTCGCCGGCGTCGTGCTGATCGGGATCCTCGCCAGCGCACTGCGTCTGGCCAACGTCACCTCCGACGTCATCAACATCATCACCGGAGTGCTCCTCGTGCTCTCGGTGGTGTCCACCAGCCTCCTGGGCTGGGTGCAGAAGAAGCGCACCCGCCCCGGGACACCCCGATCGGTCCCGGGCCCGCGCCCGTGACCGGTCCGCACCGACAGCACCTCCCGCACCGGGCCGGCGGAGGCCGGACCCGCACTCCAATCGAAAGGACGAAACGATGACGTTTCCCACGAAGGGCCGCGCGCTCCGGCGCCTGGGCTCCGTGACAGCAGCGGCGGTGGCGTTCGCGCTCGTCGCGACCGGCTGCTCCGCCGGCGGCTCCGACTCCGACTCGGGCTCCGAGGGAGGAGGCGACGCGAACTACGCGATCACCTTCCTCCCCAAGAACCTCGGCAACGCGTACTTCGACACCTCCGACGCCGGTGGCGAGAAGGCGATCGAGGAGTTCGGCGGCACGTACGCCGAGGTCGGGCCGTCGGAGGCGACCCCCGACGCGCAGGTCTCCTACATCAACACGCTCACGCAGCAGGGCGCCGGAGCGATCGTGCTCTCGGCGAACGACCCGAAGGCGATCTGCGACGCGCTGAACGAGGCCCGCGACAACGACGTGAAGGTGGTCACCTTCGACTCCGACACGAACGCCGACTGCCGCGACCTGTACATCAACCAGGCCACCGCCGAGGGCATCGCCAAGGCGCAGGTCGACCTGATCACCGAGCAGATCGGCGACTCCGGCGAGATCGCGATCCTGTCGGCCTCGGCCAACGCCACGAACCAGAACGCCTGGATCGAGCTGATGACCGAGGAGCTCGAGGCGAACCACCCCGACGTCACCCTCGTCGACACCGTCTACGGCGACGACGACGACCAGACCTCGTTCGACAAGACGGCGGCGCTGCTGCAGTCGCACCCCGACCTCAAGGGCATCGTCTCGCCCACGACGGTCGGCATCGCGGCGGCCGCCCGCTACCTCTCGACCTCGGACTACAAGGGGAAGGTCGCGCTGACCGGTCTCGGCACGCCGAACCAGATGCGCGAGTACGTCGAGGACGGCACCGTCACCGCGTTCGCGCTGTGGAACCCGGGAGACCTCGGCTACCTCGCGGCCTACGCCGCCAAGGCCCTGATCGACGGCGACATCACCGGCGAGACCGGCGACTCGTTCGAGGCGGGCGACCTCGGCACGTTCGAGGTGGGCGAGGACGCGACCGTGCTCCTCGGCGACCCGTTCGTGTTCGACGCCGAGAACATCGCGGACTTCGACTTCTGATCCTCGTCCCTCGGCAGCGGGCCCCCGCGATCCTCGGATCGCGGGGGCCCGCTCTCGTCGGCGGTGCCTCTCGTCGGTCCAGAGCGGCTCTCGTCAGTCCGGACCCGCTCTCGTCAGACCGGACCCGCTCCCGTCAGTCCGGACCCGCTCTCGTCAGCCCAACGTGATCAGGAGCTCGTCGCCCTCGACGTCGACCCGCGCGTCGGAGTAGTGCGCGATGCGGGGGAGCCCCTCGGTCGTCGGGCTGTCGTGGCCGCCGACGACGACGACGCGCATCCCGGCGGCGAGCCCGGAGCGGATGCCCGCCTCGGCGTCCTCGAAGACGACGGAGTCGGCGGCCGCGACGCCCAGGCGCTCGGCGGCGGCGAGGTAGCCGTCGGGGGCGGGCTTGCCGTGCAGCACGTCGTCGGCCGTGACGACGACATCGGGGGCGGGCACCCCGGCGGCCTCGAGCCGGCCGGCCGCGAGGGCGGGGCTCGCCGACGTGACGAGTGCGACGGAGGTGCGGGGCAGCGCCGCGAGGAACGCGACCGCGCCGGGGATCTCGACGGTCCCCTCCGTGTGCTCGAGCTCGTACGCGTTCAGCTCGGCGACGATCGCGGCGACGTCGCTCCCGGGCGGGGCGAAGCGGCGCACGCTGTCCTCGGCGCGCACCCCGTGCACCGAGGCGAGGATCATCGCGCGGTCCAGGCCGAAGCGGTCGGCGAAGTCGCGCCAGATGGTCTCGACGACCGCGGTCGAGTCGACCAGCGTCCCGTCCATGTCGAAGAGGGCGGCGCGGGCGCGGATCAGGTGCGGCATGCGTCCATCCTGGCCCAGGGCGGACGCGGCACTCAGACCAGCCGGTTCTCGTAGGCGTGCACGACGATCTGCACGCGGCTGCGCAGCCCCAGCTTCACCAGGACGCTGCGCACGTGGGTCTTCACCGTGGCCTCGCTGATGAAGGAGGCGCTCGCGATCGCGGCGTTGCCGAGCCCCTTGGCGACGAGCGCGTAGATCTCCCGCTCGCGCGGGGAGAGCGCGGCGAGCACCTCCTCCGCCCGGCGCCGGCCGTCCCCGGCGGCGAAGCGGCGCACGAGCGCGCCGGCGTCGACGGGCGGGGCGTCGCCGACCGCCACGGCGCGGACCGTGGCGAGCAGCTGCTCCGGTGTCGCGTCCTTGGTGAGGAAGGCGGCGGCGCCCGCGCGGAGCGAGCGGAACACGGCCTCCTCCTGCCGGAACGTGGTGAGGACGACGACCTGCGGGCCGTGCGTCCGCTCGGCGCCCTCGCCGCCGGTGATCCGCCGCGTGGCCTCGAGCCCGTCGAGCAGCGGCATGCGGATGTCCATGAGCACGACGTCGGGCTGCTCGGCGGCGACCAGCGCCACTCCCGCCTCCCCGTCGAAGGCGGTGCCGGCGACGACGAGATCCGGCTGCGACTCGATCAGCATGCGCAGACCGTGGACGAACAGCTCCTGGTCGTCGACGAGCGCGACGCGGACCGCCGCGCTCACGCGGCGACCCCGTCCGCGAGACCCCGTGCGGTGACGGTCGTGGGGAGGAAGGCGGTGACGAGGAACGAGCCGTCCGGATCCGGGCCGGCGCTCAGCCAGCCGCCCGCCAGCCGGGCGCGGTGCTCCATCCCGGCGAGGCCGAAGCCGCGGTGGGCGGAGCGGGCGGCGGGTGCGCCGTCGCCGGGGCGGCTCGAGACCGTGAGCAGGAGCCCGGGTCCGTCCCAGGCGAGGGAGACGGAGGCGACGGTGTCGGTGCCGCCGTGCTTGAGCACGTTGGTCAGGCTCTCCTGCACGATGCGGTGCACGGCGAGCTCCTGCGCGGGGGTGAGACCGCCGCGGTCGCCGAGCTCCCGCAGCTCGACGTGCACACCCGTGCCCTCGAAGCGGCGGACCAGATCGGGGAGGTCGGACAGCCCGGGCTGGGGCCGGTCGGTCTCGTCGGTGAGCCCCTCGATCAGGCCGCGCAGGTCGACCAGGGCAGAGCGGGACGTCTCGGCGATGCGCAGGAGGGAGGAGTCGGTCGACTCGGGATCCGTGCGGCGGAGGAACCGGGAGCCGTCGGCCAGGGCGATCACGACGGCGAGGGAGTGGGCGAGCACGTCGTGCACCTCCTGGGCGATCTCGGTGCGCTCCTTGAGCGCCCGCAGCTCGTAGCCCGCGATGAGCAGCTCGCGCTCGGTGAGCTCGATCCGCTCGTCCGCCGCCTCGTTCCTCGCGGCGAGGCTCAGCGCCGTGCCCGCGCTCCACGAGACCGCCCAGAGCAGGGCGTGCGCGGCGGCCAGGCCGCTCGCCCAGCCGAGCGCGAGGCCCGGGTGGTCCCACGTCTCGCCGATGCCGGTCCAGCTCAGCCAGCCGCCGGAGTAGACGAGGGAGAAGCCGACCGCCGTCGCCCAGACCGCGCCGGTGAGCAGACCGACCCAGCGGAGGCGGGCGGGTCCGAACCGGGCGACGGCGAAGGCCACCACGAGGGAGCCCTCGAGGATCGGCCAGGTCGTCGATCCGGCGAGCGCGAGACCGGTCAGGTGCACGAGGGGGACCGCGGCCACGAGTCCCAGAGCCAGCGCCGGGCGGGCGATGCACAGAGCGATCGCGACGGCGATCGGCACGAGGACCACGGCGAGGTCGAGCATCTGCCGGGCGGTCGCGAGGCGGCCGATCTCGGCGGACCACCAGAACGCGGCGAACAGCGCGCCGAGCGCCGGTGGAGCGAGCTGGAGCAGGGAGCGGCGGCGGCTGGACATGGCCTCACCGTAGGCGAGCCCCGCGGCCCCGCGACACGATCGCGCGGCGATCTCCTCCCTCGTGATGAGGCGCCGCCTCCGCCTGCGCAGCCTCCGCCCGCCCCGCCCGCTCATCGGCGTCTCATCGGATGCTCGCCGCCCGTGCTCAGGCGCCTCGGGACCGGGCGACGCTACCCTTCAGGAGGAATGCGGGCACGGCGCCCGGAGGGGAGCGGAGAACGCGATGAGCGACGAGAACGAGCGCACGGCGGCCGAGTCGAACGCGGGCGGAGGCGAGGCCGGTGCCTCGACCGGACCGCGCGCCGGCTGGTACCCCGACCCCGCCGGATCCCCGCGCCAGCGCTGGTGGGACGGCTCCGGCTGGACCGAGTCGCTGCGCGATGCTCCGGCCGCGACGCCCGTCGCCCCCGTTCCTCCCGTCGCCCCCGCGGCGCCCGTCGCCCCGCCGTCGCCGCCGCTCTACGGCCAGACGTCCAGCGGTCAGACGACGAGCTACGGGCAGTCGGCGTCGGGTCGGTCGGCCTCCGGTCCGGCGGCACCCGGTCCGATCGCTTCCGGTGCTGTGCCCGGCCAGCAGGCTCCGGCGCAGCCGCAGTACGGCCAGCAGACTCCGGCGCAGCCGCAGTACGGCCAGCAGGCTCCGGCGCAGCCGCAGTACGGGCAGCAGAACCCGTCCGCCCCCCAGAACCCGTACGCCCAGCAGAACCCCTACGGACAGCAGAACCCGTACGCTCCGCAGCCCTACGCCTCCGCACCCCGCTCGACCGCCCCGCAGCCCCGCGACCCGGGCATCGTGAGCTCGACGCCCTGGATCTGGGTCGTCGTCCTGCTGCCGCTGCTCTCGGCGCTGTCGATCCTGCTGCTCCCGCCGGACCTCGTCGTCGAGTCGGCGATGAGCTCGGCCTACGGACCGAGCTCGTCGATGGGCGTGTCGACGGCGTACCTCCTCGGCCTCGGCGCCGTGCAGGTCATCGGCTTCCTCATCTACGCGGCCGAGGTCGTCTTCGCGTTCCTCGACTGGCGCCAGCTCAAGAGGGCGGGGATCCAGCGGCCCTTCCACTGGGCCTGGGCCTTCCTGGCGGCGCCCTACGTCTACGTGATCGGCCGCAGCGTGGTCGTGAAGCGCGTGACCGGCGGCGGGCTGCTGCCGCTGTGGATCCTCCTCGGCGTGATCGCGGTGTCGTTCGTCGTCGGGATCGTCTGGGCGGGCGCCCTCCTGTCGGAGATGTCGCAGTCCTTCCCCTCGATGATGTACTGACCCGCATGCCCTCGACGGGGCCGGTGAACGGCGACGTCTCGTTCTGGTGGTCCTCGATCGGGCGGCCGGAGCCGCGTCCCGCGCTGCCCGGGCCGCTCGACGTCGACGTGTGCATCGTCGGGGCCGGCTACACGGGTCTCTGGACCGCCTACTACCTGAAGAAGGCGGCTCCCGAGCTGCGCATCGCGGTGCTGGAGCAGCGCTTCGCCGGTTTCGGCGCGTCCGGCCGCAACGGCGGCTGGCTGACGAACGAGATCACCGGGGGCGTCTCCTCCTACGCCCGAACGCACGGCCGCGATGCGGTCGACGAGTTCCAGCTCGCGGTGAACGGGACGGTCGACGAGGTGATCGCGGTCGCGGCCGCCGAGGGGATCGACGCCGACATCGTGAAGGGCGGCGAGTACCAGGTCGCCCGTGGCCCGGCGCAGGCGCGGCGGCTGGAGGCCGCGGTCGCCGCGGCGCAGGCGCGCGCCCACACCGACGTCGAGCTGCTCGGCCCCGCGGAGGCGTCGGCGCGGATCGCGGTGAGCGGCACGTCCGCCGGCCTGTGGCACCCGCACTGCGCCCGGATCCACCCGGCGAAGCTCGCCGCGGGCCTCGCCCGCACGGTCGAGGCGCTCGGGGTCGTGATCCACGAGGACACGAGGGTCGACGAGATCCGTCCGGGGGTCGCGATCACCGCGCGGGGGGCGGTGCGCGCCGGGATCGTGCTCCGGGCGACCGAGGGCTTCACCGCCGAGCTCGCCGGCCACCGCCGGGAATGGCTGCCGATGAACTCGTCCCTGATCGCGACCGAGCCGCTCCCGCCCGCGGTGTGGGACGAGCTCGGCTGGGCCGGGCGCGAGACGCTCGGCGACCTCGCGCACGCCTACATGTACGCGCAGCGCACGGCCGACGACCGCATCGCGATCGGCGGCAGGGGAGTGCCGTACCGCTACGGCTCCGGTCTCGACGTCGACGGGGCGACCGACCCGCGGACCGTCGGGAGGCTGCGCGCGGTCCTCGAGCGCTTCTTCCCGGTGCTGCGGGGCGTCGGGATCGAGCACGTCTGGTCGGGGGTCCTCGGGGTGCCGCGCGACTGGCACGCGACGGTGGGCCTGGACCGGGCGACCGGACTCGGCCGGGCCGGCGGCTTCGTCGGCACCGGCGTCACGGCGACGAACCTCGCCGGGAGGACCCTCCGCGATCTGGTCCTCCACCACCTCGGCGCCGGTGAGCGCACGCCGCTGACCGGGCTCCCGTGGGTCGACCACCGCGTGCGGAAGTGGGAGCCGGAGCCGCTGCGCTGGCTCGCCGTGACGACGCTCTACACCGCCTACGGCCTGGCCGACGCGGCGGAGGCGCGGGGCCGGCCGACGACGTCGCCGCTGGCGACCCTCGCGGATGTCGTCGCGGGCCGCTCGCACTGAGACCGGCGCGCGACCCGGGCGCTACGCCTCGCCGCGCTGGATGAGGCGCGAGAGCACGATCGCCGACCTCGTGTGGTCGACGTTGGGGGCGATGCGCACCTTCTCGAGCGCGAGCTCGAGGCTGGGGATGTCGCGCGATCGGATGTGCACGATCGCGTCGGCCGAGCCGGTGACCGTGCCGGCGTCGACCACCTCGGGGACAGCGGACAGGATCCGACGCAGCTCGTCGGGGGCGACGGTGCCCCGGCAGAACAGCTCGACGTACGCCTCCGTCGCCATGCCGTCGACGGCGGGGTCGACCTTGATCGTGAAGCCGCGGATCACGCCGTCGGCCACGAGGCGGTCGACCCGGCGCTTCACGGCGGAGGCGGACAGGCCGACCACCCCGCCGATGTCGCCGTAGCCCGCCCGGGCGTTCTGGCGCAGCAGATCGAGGATCTTCCGGTCGATGTTGTCCATGCGTCGAGCCTAGAGCGGAGCGGCCGGCGCCCGGGTCGCGCCCCAGCGGGTGAGGGTAGCCTTGCCTGTGCAGTGAGCGTCGTGCAGTGCGCGCTGCGCAGGTCCGTCGAGCAGGAGGAGGCCCCGTGCCCGCATTCCTCAGCGAGCTGGGCTTCGTGGAGCTGCTCGCCGCCCTGTTCGCGATCGTCTTCCTCCGCGCCCAGGCCACCTACTGGCTGGCCCGCGCGATCGTGGCCGGCGCCGCCTCCCGCCGCTGGGGCCGGTGGCTCGAGTCCCCGCCGATGCGCCGGGCCTCGGCCGTCCTCGCCCGCTACGGTGCGCCCGCGGTCACCGTGAGCTTCCTGACGGTGGGCTTCCAGACCGTGCTCAATGCGGCGGCAGGAGCGGCGCGCATGCGCTTCCCGGTCTATCTGCTCGCGATGATCCCGGGGTGCCTCGCCTGGGCGCTCGTCTACGCGACCGTCGGGTTCGCCGTGCTGTGGGCCGTCATCGGCGCCGCCGCCGGATCGCCCGTCGGAGTCGCGGTGCTCGCGGCGCTCGTCGTCGCCGCGGTGGTCGCGGTCGTCGTCCTGCGCCGCCGAGGAGTCGTCCGCTCCTCGCGCTGAGTGCGCGTGAGAGACCGAGACCACTGCGTCGACGACTCCTCGGTCCCTTCCGCGACCCCTCTGGCGAAAACCCACGCTCGGCTATATAGTTGCAGTAGGTCAATAGTTGATCCTCATCAACCAAGACCGCAGATGTCGAATCGAGGAGCCGTATGTCCCGCGCACAGCGCATCGCTCCGGAGGCCGCCGCCCCGGACCGCCACACCCCCGCAGGCCCCGACGGGGCCATGTCGCACCGCCAGGTGCTCGAGTCGCTCAGCGGCCTGCTGCTGGGCATGTTCGTCTCGATCCTCGCCGGCACGGTCGTCTCGACCTCGCTGCCGCTGATCATCTCGGACCTGAGGGGCGACCAGAACGCCTACACCTGGGTCGTCACCGCGACCCTCCTGGCGACCACCGTCTCGACCCCGCTCTGGGGCAAGTTCGCCGACCTCTTCAACCGCAAGCTGCTGATCCAGCTCGCCCTCGCGGTCTTCGTGATCGGATCCGCGGCCGCCGGGTTCTCGCAGGACACGAACATGCTGATCGTGTTCCGCGTCTTCCAGGGCCTGGGCGCCGGCGGTCTCGCCGCGCTGAGCCAGATCATCATGGCCGACATCATCAGCCCCCGGGAGCGCGGCAAGTACGCCGGCCTCTTCGGCGGGGTGATGGCCGTCGGCACCGTCGGAGGCCCGCTGCTGGGCGGCGTCGTCACCGACGCGTTCGGCTGGCGCTGGAACTTCTTCATCGCGCTGCCCGTCGCGATCGTCGCGATCGTGCTGCTCCAGGTGACCCTCCGCCTCCCGGCGCACCCCAAGCGCACCGTCAAGATCGACTACTTCGGCGCGGTCCTCATCGCGGCCGGCGTCTCGCTGCTGCTGATCTGGGTCTCGCTCGCCGGCAAGAACTTCGAGTGGGCCTCGTGGGAGACCGCGCTCATGGTCGGCGGCGCCGTCGTGCTGCTGGTGTCCGCGGTGATCGTCGAGCTCACGGTCGACGAGCCGATCATCCCGATGGGCATGTTCGCGAACCGCACCTTCAGCCTCGCGGTCGTCGCGAGCGTCTCGGTGGGCGTCTCGATGTTCGGCACCGCGGTGTTCCTCGCGCAGTACATGCAGCTCTCGCGCGGAGCCACCCCGACGCAGTCGGGACTGCTCACGATCCCGATGATGGCGGGTCTGCTGATCGCCTCGACGATCTTCGGCGGCATCATCTCGCGCACTGGCAAGTGGAAGGCGATCATGGTCTCGGGCGGCGTGCTCGCGGTCGTGGGCACCTACCTGCTGAGCACCCTGCGCTACGACACGAACCTGGTGCTCGTCGGGATCTACATGGCCGTCCTGGGCGCCGGGCTCGGCATGCTGATGCAGAACCTCGTCCTCGTGGTGCAGAACTCGATCGAGGTGAAGAACCTCGGAGTCGCGACCAGCGCGGTCACGTTCTTCCGCAGCCTCGGCGGCACGATCGGCGTCTCGGTCCTCGGCTCGATCCTCGGCACCGTGATCACCGACCGCATCGGCAGCGGCATCGCGGGACTCGAGCCCGCCGACCAGGCGATCGCCGCCCAGACCCTCGGCAGCGGCACGATCCCGCAGGTCGCGACCCTGCCCGAGCCGATCCGCATCGTGGTCGAGAGCGCCTACGGCATCGGAGTCGGCGACGTGTTCCTCTTCAGCATCCCGCTCGCGGTCATCACCCTGATCGCCGTGATCCTGCTCCCGAACGTCGACCTCGGCACCAAGAACGCGATCCAGCTGAAGTCGGAGCCGACGAGCCCGTCGACCCGCACCGTCGAGGACGCGGAGGACGCGCTCATCGCGACCGCCGACGGCCAGGCGGGGCTGCGTCCGGTCGGACAGGCCCGTCCGACCGGCTCGATCGACGTGGTCGAGCGCCACTGATGACTCCCTCCGGAGTCCTCGACGCCGCGCCGGGATCCGCTCCCGGCGCGGCGTCGGCGCGCGCACTGGCGGAGGTCGAGGAGCAGATCACCGCGCTCGCCGTCCAGGTCCGCAGCGCCGTGCGCGACGCGGCGGCCGCGATCGACCCGTCGCTGCCTCCGTTCGGCCTGCGGCTGCTGCGGATGCTGGAGCGCTGCGGCCCGGTGCACGCGAGCGTCGCGGCCGAGCGCCTCGGCGTCGATCGGAGCGTCATCAGCCGCCAGGTGCGGCAGCTCGCCGAGCTCGACATGCTCGAGATGACCGTCGACCCCGCCGACGGGCGCGCCCGGTTCCTCGCGCTCACCGCCTCCGGGCGCGAGCGCATGGCCGACCTCGGCGGCGAGCAGCGGCAGCGGATGCAGAGGGCGCTGCAGGCGTGGCCCGAGGCGGACCTGCTGGCCTTCGCCGGCTACCTGGAGCGGCTCACGACCGCGGAGTGAGCGCGGCACTCGCCGGGGGAGCCGCGATCAGCGTCGCGACCTGCACCACGAACGCCCGGCGCCGCTCGCGCACGCCGTCGCCGCTCGAGCGGTCGGTGAACGGCGTCAGGTGCCAGATCTCGCACAGTCCGAGCAGGGCGATGAACACGTCCTCCGGCGCCCAGCCCGCGTCGACCACTCCGGCCGCCTGCCATTCGCGCACGCGCGCCTCGGGCGCGGGGGTGGCGCCGAGCCGCTCGCTCGCCTCCTCCCAGAAGCCGGGGCCCTCGAGCCGCGCCCAGGTGAGCAGGCGGAGGAACTCGGGATGCTCCCACACGTGGTCGAACATCCGCACGGCGAGATCCGGCAGGTCGACGGCCTCGGCCAGCAGGACGGTGTCGAGCTCCTGGACCGCGCCCACGACGGACGAGACGAAGAGCCCGCGCTTGCCGCCGTAGTAGGCGTACAGGCGCTCCTTGTTCAGCCCGGCGGAGGCGGCGATGCGGTCGATCCGCGCGCCCGCGAAGCCGTGCGCGGCGAACTCGGCGATCGCGGCGCGCAGGATCCGCTCGCGGGCGGGCTCGACGGCCGCCTCGGACTTCTTCGCGCTCATGGGAACACCTCCGGCCGCTCGAACGTTACACTCGTCCGTGCCCAACCAACCAGTTGGGGTGGTTCGGCCCCGACGACGCGGCCCGGATCCGGACCCGCCGGTCCCGCTCCTGCCCCGTCCGAAAGGCTCTCTTGACCTCGCACGCCCCGTCCGCCGCTCCGGCGCCGTCGACCACCCCGCCGCCCTCCCGCCGCTGGTGGGTCCTCGTCATCCTCGCGCTCACACAGCTCGTCGTCGTCCTCGACGGCACCATCGTCAACATCGCGCTCCCCGAGGCCCAGCGCGACCTCGGGCTCTCGGACGTGGAGCGCCAGTGGGTCGTCACCGCGTACGCACTGGCTTTCGGCGCCCTGCTGCTGCTCGGCGGCCGCATCGCCGACTACACCGGCCGCAAGCGCACCTACCTCATCGGCATGGTGGGCTTCGGCGCGGCCTCCGCGTGGGGCGGTCTCGCCTCCTCCGGCACCGAGCTGATCGCGGCCCGCGGCCTGCAGGGCGCGTTCGCCGCGCTCCTGGCACCCGCCGCCCTCGCCCTGCTCACCGTCACATTCCCGAGCGGGCGCGAGCGGAGCACCGCCTTCGCCGTCTTCGGCGCGGTCGCCGGTGCCGGTGCCGCCGTCGGCCTCGTGCTCGGAGGCCTGCTCACGGAGTTCGCCGACTGGCGCTGGTGCCTCCTGGTCAACGTGCCGTTCGTCGTCGTGGGCGTCGTCGCCGGAGCCCTGCTCGTCACCGAGAGCCGCGCCGAGGGCCGCAACCGCTTCGACATCGCGGGCACGATCGTCGTCGCCCTCGGCCTCTGCGCCGTGGTCTACGGCTTCACGCTGGCCGAGCAGGGCTGGCTCCGCGTCGACACGATCGGCTTCCTGGTCGTCGGCGTGCTGCTGCTCGTGCTCTTCGTCCGCATCCAGGCGCGCTCCGACCACCCCTCGCTGCCGCTGCGCATCGTCGCCGACCGGGTCCGCGGAGGCGCGTTCCTCATCCAGGCCATCGTCGGCAGCGTCATGATCGGCTCCACCCTCTACCTGACGCTGCACCTGCAGATCGTCCTGGGCCTCCCGCCGCTCGAGGCAGGTCTCGCGAGCCTCCCGATGACCCTGACGATCATGGTCGTCGCCGGCGTCGCGACCCGTCTGCTCCCGGTCGTCGGGCCCCGCCTGCTGATGATCGCCGGGCCGATCATCGCCGCCGTCGGACTCCTCTACCTCAGCCGCATCACGGCCGACGGCGCGTACCTCGTGCAGGTGCTGCCCGCGCTGATCGTGCTCGGCGTCGGCATGGCCATGATCTTCGTGCCCGTGCAGAACCTCGCCCTCACCGGAGTCGCCGCCCACGACGCCGGTGCCGCCGGAGCGACCGCGAACGCCGCCATGCAGATCGGCGGCTCGGTGGGCCTCTCGATCTTCACGACGATCTACGCCGGCGCCGTCGGCTCCGCGCCCTCGCCCGCCGCCTTCGTCGACGGCTACTCCGCGGTCTTCCTCACCGCGGCCATCGGACTCGTGATCGCGGCGGTCGTCGCGGCCACGATGATCCGGGTGAAGAAGGAGGAGTTCCTCGCGCAGGCTCCGCAGGAGGCCGTGGCGCACCTGGGCTAGCCGGTCGGCCGGGGTGGGTGGTGCGGGGAGTTCCTCGCGCAGACTCCGTAGGAGGTAGTGGCGCACCTGGGTCGGGCCGGTCGGCCGGGGTGGTGGTGCGGGGAGTTCCTCGCGCAGACTCCGCAGGAGGCCGTGGCGCACCTCGGCTAGGGTGCTGCAATGCTCCCTCTGACCGAGGACGCGGTGCGCGCCTCCTTCGTGAACGCCTCGCGCAAGGAGGTCGCGGACCTCTCGCTGCCGGTCCGCTTCGACTCCCTCGACTGGGACTCGATCGATCTGCTCGGCTGGCGCGACAAGAAGATCGGGCGCCGCGCGTACGCGGTCGTGCCGCTGGACGGCCGCGTCGTCGGCGTCCTGCTCAAGCAGGCCGACGCGCTGCCCCGCTCGCGGGCGCAGTGCTCGTGGTGCCGCGACACCCGTCTGCCGAACGACGTCGTCTTCTTCGGCGCCCGGAAGGCCGGCGCCGCGGGGCGGGCGGGCGACGCGCTCGGCACGCTCGTCTGCTCCGACTTCCAGTGCTCGGCGAACGTCCGGGCGCGTCCGCCGATCGCCTACGTCGGCTTCGACGTCGAGGCCGCGAGGGCCGAGCGGATCGAGACGCTGCGGGCGAGGTCCGCGGGCTTCGTGCACGAGGTGCTCGCGACGGAGTAGCAGGCCTCAGGCCTCAGCGCTCACGGCTCCGCGCCGTGTCGACGCCCGCACGTGCATCCGCTCGCCCTGGCGCCCGAACAGCGACAGGAACTCGACCGGCTTCTCGTCGGCGCGGCCGAACCAGTGCGGCACGCGGGTGTCGAACTCGGCGGCCTCGCCCGGGGGCAGCACCAGGTCGTGCTCGCCGAGCCGCAGCCGGAGCCGCCCGCTCAGCACGTAGAGCCATTCGAACCCCTCGTGCGTGCGCTGGTCGAGGTCGTCGACCGGCAGCAGCATCGGCCCGCCCGGGATCGTGTGCTTGAAGGCCTGGAGCCCGCCCGCGTCGCGACTGAGCGGCTGGATGATCATGCCGTGCCGCCGCATCGGCCGCCCGTGCACGCGGGGATCCTCGGCTGCCGCTCCCACCAGCTCGTCGAGCGGGGCGCCGAGGGCGCGCGCGATCGGCAGCAGCAGCTCGAGCGTCGCGCGCCGGCCACCGCTCTCGAGGCGCGAGAGCGTGCTCGACGAGATGCCCGTCTCGGCCGACAGGGACGCGAGGGTGCGGTCGCGCCGCACGCGGAGCCGACGCAGGCGTGGGCCGACGGCGGCCAGCACCTCCTCGTCGGACGGCGGGGTGCTCTCGCTCGGATCGGTCATGCGACAGATCCTGGCAGAGACGTCCGCCGGTCTTGCCGGAACGGCACGGATCCCGGCCTCGGAGCCGAGGAGGGCGCACTCTCGGAGCATGACGCACACCGACGCCCCCTCCGCCCGCCACCGCCCCGCCGACGTCCTGATCATCGGCGCCTCCTTCGCGGGCCTCGCCGCCGCGACCGCCCTGGGCCGCAGCCTGCGCGACGTCCTCGTCGTCGACGGCGGCCCTCCCCGCAACTCGCCCTCGCCCGGGGCGCACAACGTCCTCACCCGTGACGGCACGTCGCCCCTCGAGATCGCCCGGCTCGCCCGCGCGGAAGCCGAAGGCTACGGCGCCCGCGTCGTCACCGGCGAGGTCGTCAGCGCCTCGAGCACCGACGACGGCGTCTCGGCGATCCTCGCCGACGGCACCGTGCTGCACGCCCGGCGGCTCCTGCTCGCGAGCGGAGTCGCCGACCGGCTCCCGGACATCCCGGGCCTCGCCCCGCGCTGGGGCCGCGACGTGCTGCACTGCCCGTACTGCCACGGCTTCGAGGTGCGCGGCCGGAGGATCGCGGTGCTGGGCAGCTCCTTCGCCCCGCACCAGGCGCAGATGTTCCGCCAGCTCAGCCCGCACGTCTCGATCCTGCTGAACGGCAAGGAGGCGCCCGCGGGGGAGGAGGCGCTCCGTCTCGCGGCCCGCGGCATCGACCTCGTCGCGGGCGCGGTCCAGGAGCTCCGGATCGAGGACGACCGTCTCGTCGGCGCCGTGGTCGACGGACGCCTCCTGCCGCTCGACGCCGTCGTCGTCGCTCCGGACGTCGCCGGCCGCCTGCCGTCCGATCTCGGCCTCGAGCTCGTCGACCACCCCTCGGGCGTCGCGCGCCACCTCGCGGCCGACCCGATGGGCCGCACCGGAGTCGCCCGCGTCTTCGCCGCCGGCTCGCTCGTCGAGCCGATGTCGCAGGTGATGGCGGCGGCCGCCGACGGCCTGCGGGTCGGCGCCGCGATCAACCACGACCTGATCGAGGAGGAGATCGCCCGGGCGCTGCGCGAGCACGCCGCCTAGCGCCGCCGGTACTCCAGCTCCGGCCGCCCCGGCGAGCCGTAGCGGGGAGCGCGCTCCGCGACTCCGGTGTCGGCGAGGTGCTCGAGGTAGCGGCGCGCCGTGACCCGCGAGACGTCGAGCCGGGTCGCCAGCTCGGCCGCCGAGAGGCCGATCTCGCCGAGCAGGGCGGTGACCGACTCGAGGGTCTGGGCCGAGAGGCCCTTGGCCAGGCCCGGCGCGTTCGAGGTCCGCAGCGCCGCGAACGCGCCGTCGACCTCGTGCTGGCTGGCGACGGCCGAGCCGTGCAGCTGCCCGCGGTAGGAGCGGTAGCTGGCGAGCTTCGCGGCGAACGTGCTGAAGACGAACGGCTTGATCAGGTACTGCACGATGCCGGCGGCGACGGAGGCGCGCACCACGGCCGCGTCGCGCACGGCCGTGATCGCGATCACGTCGACGTCGAGCCCGGCCGCGCGGACGGCGCGGCAGAGGTCGAGACCGCCCATGTCGGGCAGGTTCATGTCGAGCAGGATCAGCGCGATGCCGGAGTCGGCCCGCAGCGCGCGGATCGCCTCGGCCCCGGTGCCGGCGACCGCCGCCACCTCGAAGCCCTCGACCCGGCGGACGTAGTCGGCGTGCGCGCTCGCGGTGAGCGGCTCGTCCTCGACGACGAGCACCCGGATCGGGTCGGTGCCGGTCACCGTGCCGCCTCCGCCACGCGCGCGGGCAGCGGCAGCTGCACCGTGAAGACGGCTCCGACGTGCCGCGACACCTCGATCGTGCCGCCGAGGCGCTGCACGACCTGCTGCACGAGGGCGAGCCCGATGCCGCGCCCGAACTCGTCCGGCTCCTTCGTCGAGTAGCCGCGCGCGAACACGTCCGCCGTCTCCTCGACACCGGGACCGCTGTCGGACACCTGGATCACGAGCTCCTGCTCCCCGCCCGAGCCTTCGGCGTGCCCCAGGTACACCTCGACCCACGGCGGGGCGGCGGCGTCGGGAGCCGCGGCCGCGTCGAGCGCGTTGTCGATCAGGTTGCCCAGCAGCGTCACGAGGTCGCCCGGCTCGAAGCCCTGCGTGCCCGGCTCGAGGTGGGTCTCGAGGTGCAGCTCGACGCCGCGCTCGCGCGCCTGCGCCGTCTTGCCGAGCAGGAGCGCCGCGATGACCGGCTCCTGCACCGAGGTGATCAGGCGGTCGGCGAGGCGCTGGCTGAGGGTGAGCTCGCCGGCCGCGAACGACAGGGCCTGCTCCGGGCGGCCCAGCTCGATGAGCGACGCGATGGTGTGCAGGCGGTTCGAGAACTCGTGGGTCTGCGAGCGCAGTGCGTCCGAGAGGGTGCGCATCGACTCCAGTTCGCCGGTCATCCGCTGCAGCTCGGTGCGGTCGCGGAGGGTCGTCACGGTTCCCAGCGGCCGCGCGCCGGGGGAGGCGGCCGGCTGCTCCGTGACCACGAGGATCCGCTCGCGCGCGACGACGAGGCGGTCGGTGACCGGCTCGTCCGAGCGCAGCAGCTCGCGCAGCGCCTCCGGGATGTCGAGGTCGGCGATCGGCACGGGGGTGCGGACGCCCTCCAGGCCCAGCAGCTCGAGCGCGTGGTCGTTGGCGAGCACCAGGCGCCCGCGGTCGTCGACCAGCAGCAGGCCCTCCCGCACCGAGTGCAGCACCGACTCGTAGTAGGCGAAGACCTGGCTCATCTGCTCCGGTCCGCGGCCCCCCGTGACGCGCCGGAGGTAGCGGGCCAGGAGCCAGGAGCCGAGCCCGCCCAGCAGGACCGCACCGAGTGCGCCCCACGCCACGACCTGCACGCGGTTGCCGAACGAGGCGTCCACGGCCTGCAGCGTGACTCCCGCCGAGACCAGCGCCACCACCTCGCCGCCGCCGTCGAGGATCGGCGCGACCGCGCGCACGGACGGCCCGAGCGTGCCGGTGTAGGTCTCGGTGAAGGTGCGGCCCTCGAGCGCGGGGGAGATGGTGCCGATGAACGGCTGCCCGATCCGCTCGCGGTCGCGGTGCGTGTAGCGGGTGCGGTCGGGGTTCATGATCGTGAGGAAGTCGACGCCCGTGTCGGCCATGATCGCCTCGGCGTACGGCTGGAGCGAGCGCGACGGATCCGGCTCCTGCGTCGCGTCGACGACGAACGGGTTGTCGGCGACGGTGCGCGCCACCACGAGGCTGCGCTCAGCGGCGTCCGCTCCGGCACGACCGCGCGCGTCGACGGCGAGGACCGCGACCGCGGCCGCGGCGATCAGCAGGATGCACAGCAGCTGCACCGCGAAGAGCCGGGCGGCGATGCTGCCGCGGGGTCCGCGGTCGCTGCGCAGGCGCGGAGCGCGCTCTCGGGGCATCGCGACCTCCTCGTCACGTCTCGCGGCGTCCGGACCGATCCGCGTGGTCGCGTCGATCCGCGTGAACAGTATGAACGCAACCGCGGCCCCGGACTCCGGCGGGGCCACCATCGGAACGTCCCGGAGCGCTCACCGCACCGGCCCCCCACCTCACGGACACCGCACGACCCTCCCCTCGACGAAGAGACAGGACACGCTCATGGCGAAGACGCCCGGACGCCCCTCCGACCGGCCCGGCACCGACCGGCCCGGCACCGACAGGCTCAGCCCCTCGGTCGCCCCTCCGAAGACCCGCAGGCGGATCGACCGCAACCACTGGCTGTACATCGCCGTGATCATCGCGGTCGTCGCCGGCATCATCGTCGGCCTCGTCGCCCCCACGTTCGCCGCGACGCTCGAGCCCGTCGGCAAGGCCTTCGTCGGCCTGATCAAGATGATGATCGCGCCGATCATCTTCTGCACGATCGTGATCGGCATCGGCTCGATCGCCAAGGCCGCCACGGTCGGCAAGGTCGGCGGACTGGCGCTGGGCTACTTCATCGTGATGTCGACCTTCGCGCTGGCCATCGGCCTGGTCGTCGGCAACATCCTGCACCCGGGCGAGGGGCTCGACATCTCGGGCGCCACCTACGACACGACCGACCTGAAGGCCGAGACCACGTCGGAGTTCGTCCTCGGCATCATCCCCGTCTCGCTCTTCTCGTCGCTGGTCGACGGCAGCATCCTGCAGACCCTCTTCGTCGCCCTCCTCGTCGGCTTCGCGCTGCAGAAGATGGGAGCGAAGGGCCAGCCGATCCTCGGAGCGATCAAGCAGCTCCAGGTGCTCGTGTTCCGCATCCTCTCGATGGTGCTCTGGGTCGCCCCCATCGGCGCCTTCGGGGCGATCGCCGCGGTCGTCGGCAAGACCGGCTGGGGAGCGGTCGTCGCCCTCGCCACCCTGATGATCGGCTTCTACGTCACCTGCGCGATCTTCGTGATCGTGATCCTGGGCCTGCTGCTGCGCCTGGTCACCGGCGTCAACATCTTCTCGCTGATGAAGTACCTCGGCCGCGAGTACCTCCTGATCGTCGGCACCTCCTCCTCCGAGGCCGCCCTGCCCCGCCTGATCGCCAAGATGGAGCACCTCGGAGTCTCCAAGCCCGTCGTCGGCATCACGGTCCCGACCGGCTACTCCTTCAACCTCGACGGCACCGCGATCTACCTGACCATGGCGTCGCTCTTCATCGCCTCGGCCACCGGCTCGCCCATGTCGATCTCGGAGCAGATCGGGCTCCTCCTCTTCATGATGATCGCGTCGAAGGGAGCGGCGGGCGTCACCGGCGCCGGCCTCGCCACCCTCGCCGGCGGCCTGCAGTCCTTCCGCCCCGACCTGGTCGACGGCGTCGGAGTCATCGTCGGCATCGACCGGTTCATGTCGGAGGCCCGCGCGGTCACCAACTTCACCGGCAACGCGGTCGCCACCCTGCTCGTCGGCACCTGGACCAAGCAGGTCGACACCACGCAGGTCCGCGAGGTCCTCGCCGGCCGCGCGCCGTTCGACGAGGCCACCCTCGGCGCCGACGACCACGACGCCCCGGCCGCCTCCGGCACCTCGATCACCGAGGGCATCGCGTCGATCGACGCCTCGGAGCGCGCCCAGCTCGCCGGCAAGCGCTAGGCACCGCCCGCCCCACGACGACCGCCCCGCTCGAGGAACCGACCCCCTGGGTTCCTGGAGCGGGGCGGTTGCGCGTCCGGTCAGCGGCTCGGCGGTGGTGGATCTCGATACGCCCGCTTCGCGGGCTACTCGATCAGCGGGACCGAGTCCGCTGCGCGGGCTGGTCGATCAGCGGGACCGGGTCCGCTTCACGGGCTACTCGATCAGCAGGACCGGGTCCGCGGCGCGGGCTCCGCGATCACCGGGGGGAACGTCAGTGCGCGCGCCGCCCCACGCCGAGCAGCGGCAGCGTCACCGTGCAGAGCGGGCCGATCAGCACCGCGAAGGCGAGGGTGCCGAACCCCACGTTCCCGCCCAGCGCCCAGCCGATCAGCAGCACCGTCGCCTCGACTCCCGAGCGGCCCACCCAGATCGGCAGCCCCGTTCGGCGATGCAGCCCCGTCATGAGCCCGTCGCGCGGACCGGGGCCGAGGTGCGCGCCGATGTAGATCCCGCTGGCGACCGCGAGCAGCACGAGTCCGGCGGTGAAGAGCAGGATCTGCCCCCACAGCGTCGCGGGCGTCGGGATGAGCCACATCCCGAGCTCGATGGCCGGGCCCACGGTCAGCACGTTCAGCACCGTGCCCAGCCCGGGACGCTGCCGCAGCGGGATCCACAGCAGCAGCACCAGCAGGCCGATCACGTTGGTGAGCAGTCCGATTCCCAGTCCGGTCTGGCGCGAGAGGCCCTGCGCGAAGACGGTCCACGGATCCACGCCGAGCGACGCCCGGATCATCATCGCGTCGGCGATCCCGTAGAGGAGGAGCCCCGAGAGGAGGCGCGGGACCGCGCGGACACGCCACTGGCTCAGTGGCGCGGGAGCATCGAGGGACGCGGGAGCGGAGAGGGCGGCGGAGACGGGCGGTACGGTCACGGTGGCCATCCCACCGCAGCATTGGCCTTCCGCGCGCGGTCCAATCCGGCTACCTTGGACGCATGGCTGATGTCCACTTCGGCGTGCGCGCCCTGCAGACCCTCCTCGGCGACTGGCGGGAGCAGCGCGGCACGCGCCCCGCGTATCTGGCCCTCGCCGACCGCATCCGCCTGCTCGGCATCGACGGCCGGATCCCGACCGACAGCCGCCTCCCCGCCGAGCGCGAGCTCTCGGCCCGCCTGGGCGTGAGCCGCACCACGGTCGCGGCCGCCTACCGCGAGCTGCGCGAGAGCGGCTACCTGGTGAGCGTGCGCGGCTCCGGCAGCGTGACCCGCCTCCCCGGAGCGGCGGTCCACGCGGTGCCGACTCTCGCACCCGACTTCCTCGACTTCACGAAGGCGGCGCTGCCGGCGGTCCCCGAGCTCGGCGAGGCCTACGCCCGTGCCGCCCGTCTCGTGCCCGAGCACTTCGACGAGGGCTCCTACGACACCGTGGGGCTGCCGTCGCTGCGCCGCGCGATCGCCGAGCGCTACACGAAGCGGGGCCTGCGGACGGAGCCCGGCCAGATCATGGTGACCATCGGGGCGCAGCACGCGATCGCCCTGGTCGCGCGCACGCTCCTCTCGCGGGGCGACCGCGCGCTGATCGAGGCGCCGACCTACCCGCACGCGTACGAGGCGCTCCGGCTCGCCGGCGCCCGGCTGGTCCCGGTCAACGTCGACGGCGCCGACGGCTGGGACGACGAGGGGCTGATCGCCGCGCTGCGCGGCACCAGCCCGACGCTCGCCTACCTCATGCCCGACTTCCACAACCCGACCGGCCGGTCCATGGCTCCGGAGCTGCGCGAGCGCGCGATCGCCGCCGCCGCTCGGCAGGGCACGGTGATCATCGCCGACGAGACGACCGCCGAGCTCGACATCGACCGCCGCATGTCGCCGCTGCCGTTCGCCGCGTACGGGCCGGAGGGCACGGTGATCTCGATCGGCTCCGTCGGCAAGACGCTGTGGGGCGGCATCCGCATCGGCTGGATCCGCGCCGACCGCGGCACCATCCGCAAGCTCGTCGCGGCCCGCTCGGCCGGGGATCTCGGCAGCCCGATCCTCGAGCAGCTGCTCGTCACCGACATGCTCGGGCGGATGGAGGGCGTGCTGGAGCTGCGCCGCGCCCAGCTGCGCGCCGGGCGCGACCACCTCGAGGCGGCGCTCGCGCGGGCGATCCCGGAGTGGAGCGTGCCGCGCGTCTCGGGCGGGCTCTCGACCTGGGTCGGTCTCGGCCGCCCCGCGAGCTCGCAGCTGGCCCTCGCCGCCCGCACCTCGGGGCTGCTCATCACGGCGGGCCCGAGGTTCGGGATCGACGGAGCGTTCGAGCGGTTCCTCCGCATCCCCATCGGCTACTCGCCCGAGACGACGGACCGAGCGGTGCAGGCCCTCGCCGAGGCGTGGGCGCAGGTGGCGCGGCACCCGGTGGCCGACACGGGCTACCTCGCCGACGTCGTGTGAGCACGCGGCTGTCGTGCGAGGGCGCCGCGCCGTGGGGAGCGCTCCCACCGGCTGGGAGCACACCTGCATCATCCTGAGGAACGACGAACACTCAGTCGGCTGATGGAACACTCGAGGGGTGCATCTCCTCGCGGTCCTCAGCATGAAGAACCGGGCGCTCATCGCCCTCGTCACCGTCGTCGTCGCCGTGTTCGGAGGCGTCGCGCTCACCGGTTTGAAGCAGGAGCTGGCGCCCTCGATCTCGTTCCCGCAGCTCGCGGTCGTGTCCAGCTACCCGGGCGCCGCGCCGGAGGTGGTCAACGACGACGTCTCGACGCCGATCGAGACCGCGATCCAGGGGGTGCCGGGGCTGGAGACCACCAGCGCGACCTCCTCGACGAACTCGTCGCTCATCTCGGCCTCCTTCACCTACGGCACCGACCTGGCGACCGCCGAGCAGAAGATCCTGCAGGCGATCAACCGCATCAGGAGCACCCTGCCCGAGGGCGTGGATCCGCAGGTCGTCACCGGGTCGTTCGACGATCTGCCGGTGCTGCAGCTCGCCGTCTCGAGCGACGGCGATGCGAAGGCGCTCGCGAGCCGCCTGCGCGAGAGCGTGATCCCCGACCTCGAGAAGGTCGACGGCGTCCGCGAGGTCGCACTGGTGGGCGAGAGCGCGCAGCGCGTGACGATCACTCCCGACGACGCGCAGCTCGCCGCCGCCGGAGCGACCGCGAACGACATCCGCACCGCCCTGCAGCAGAACGGCGTTCTCGTGGCGGGCGGCGAGATCACCCAGGACGGCTCGACGTTCTCGGTGCAGTCGGGTCAGAAGCTCGGCTCGACCGACGACATCGCGTCGCTGCCGCTGCTGCCGTCGTCGGGCGCCTCCATCGGAGGAGCCCCCGGAGCCGGAGCGGTGCCCGGCGCCGCGCCCGCCGTCCCCGCCGCCCTCCCGACCATCGGCTCCGTCGCCACCGTCGCCGTGACGGACGCCCCCGTCACCTCGATCTCGCGCGTCAACGGCCAGCCGGCGCTCACCCTCTCGATCACGAAGCTGCCGGCCGCCAACACGGTCGACGTCTCGACCGGGGTCACGGCGCTGCTGCCGGAGCTCGAGGACTCCCTCGGCGACGGCGCGACCTTCACCTCGGTCTTCGACCAGGCCCCCTACATCCAGGAGTCGATCGCGGCGCTCGCGCAGGAGGGCGCCCTGGGCCTCGTCTTCGCCGTGCTCGTGATCCTCGTGTTCCTGCTGTCGGTCCGCTCGACGCTCGTCACCGCGATCTCGATCCCGACCTCGGTCCTGATCACCTTCATCGGCCTGCAGACCGCCGGCTACACCCTGAACATCCTCACCCTGGGCGCGCTGACCATCGCGATCGGCCGCGTCGTCGACGACTCCATCGTCGTGATCGAGAACATCAAGCGGCACCTCGACGCGGGGGAGGAGCGGGCGGGCACCATCGTCCGCGCCGTCCGAGAGGTCTCCGGAGCGATCACCGCCTCGACCATCACGACCGTCGCGGTGTTCCTGCCGATCTCGTTCGTCGGCGGCACCACCGGTGAGCTGTTCCGCCCGTTCGCGCTGACCGTGACGATCGCGCTGCTCGCGTCGCTGCTCGTGGCGCTCACGATCGTGCCGGTGCTCGCGTACTGGTTCCTCCGGCCCTCGAAGCGGCCGGGCGTGCGCGACGCCGCGCGGGCCGCACTCGACGAGGAGCGGACGGCGTCCGGCGAGACGCCGGTCGCGCCGGTCGCGGCCCCGCAGCAGGCGCAGCCCCACGGCCACCACGCCGCCCACGCCGCGCCGCGCAGGGCCTCGGCCCTGCAGCGCGTCTACGGCCCGATCATCGCCTGGACGCTCAAGCACTCCGTCGTCACGGTCCTGCTCTCCCTGCTCGTGCTGGTCGGCACCGGAGCGCTCTACCCGCTGATGAAGACCAACTTCCTCGGGGCGAGGGGTCAGGACACCTTCACGGTGACCCAGACGGTGCCGGTGGGCCAGAGCCTCGAGGCGCAGGACGTCACCGCGCAGGCCTCGAGCACGGCGATCCTCGACGTCGAGGGCGTCGAGACCGTGCAGCTCTCGATCGGGTCCTCCGGCGGCGGCCTGCAGAGCGCGTTCGGCGGCGGAGGCGGCGACTCCATCAGCTACTCCGTCACCACCGACGACTCCGCCGACCAGGAGGTCGTGCAGTCCGAGGTCCGCGACGCGCTGGGCGCGATCGCCGACCCCGAGGACATCAGCGTCTCGGCCTCCTCCGGCTTCGGCGCCTCCTCGGACATCGAGGTCGACCTGACGACCGCGTCGCAGTCCGACCTGCAGAGCGCGAACGACGCGCTGCTCGAGGCGCTGCGCGGAGCCGACGGCATCAGCCAGGCCGAGTCGAACCTCTCCTCCTCCCTGCCGTACGTCGCGGTGCGGGTCGACCGCGCCGCCGCGGCGCAGGCGGGGCTCAGCGAGGTCGCGATCGGCACCCTCGTCAGCCAGGCGCTGCAGCCCTCGCAGGCGGGCTCGGTCGTCATCGAGGACCGCACGCTCTCGATCTACCTGGCCGACGCGCAGCCGCCGGCGACGATCGACGAGCTCTCGGCGCTCGAGGTCCCCACGCTCGCCGGGCCGGTCGCCCTCTCGACCCTGGCGACCGTCGAGCAGACGAACGGACCGGCGAGCATCACCACCGAGCGCGGTCAGCGCACGGCCACGATCACCGTGACCCCCCAGGGCGACGACCTGGCCTCGGCCAACGTCGCGGTGCAGAGCGCGATCGACGGCACCGACCTGCCCGCCGGGGTCTCGGCCGAGCTGGGCGGCGTCACCGCCGACCAGACCGAGGCCTTCTCGCAGCTGGGCATCGCGCTGCTGGTCGCGATCCTGATCGTCTACGTGGTGATGGTGGCGACGTTCCGCTCGCTGCTCCAGCCGCTGCTCCTGCTCGTGTCGGTGCCGTTCGCGGCGACCGGGGCGATCCTGCTCCAGGTGGTCACGGGCGTCCCGCTGGGCGTCCCCTCGCTCATCGGCGTGCTGATGCTGATCGGCATCGTGGTGACGAACGCGATCGTGCTCGTCGATCTCGTGAACCAGTACCGCGAGCGGGGCATGCCGGTGCGCGAGGCTCTGCTGCACGGCACCGAGCGGCGCCTGCGCCCGATCCTGATGACCGCGCTCGCGACGATCTTCGCGCTGCTCCCGATGGCCCTCGGCATCACCGGGCACGGCGGCTTCATCTCGCAGCCGCTGGCGATCGTCGTGATCGGCGGACTCGTCTCGTCCACGGTGCTGACCCTGGTCGTGCTGCCGGTCATCTACAACCTGGTCGAGGGGTATCGTGAGCGGCGGCGTGCCGCTCGCGCCGGGAAGGCGTCGGCATGACGGACGAGAAGGACATCACTCCTCCCGACGAGGCCCTGACCATCGGGTCGCGCTGGCGCAGCGGCCCTGAGCGGGCCGAGGCGGCGCTCGCCGAGGTCGGGCCCGAGACCTTCGTCTCGCGCGGCTACCGGCCGGGGACGATCCGCCACATCGTGCTCTTCCGCTTCCGCCCCACCGCGCTCGTCTCGGAGGTGGACGCCGTCACCGCGCGCTTCCTCTCGCTCGCCGACGAGTGCGTGCGCGACGGGGAGCCGTACATCGTCTCGATCGAGACCGGGCCGCAGATCAGCACCGAGGGCGCGGGCGAGGGCTTCGACCGCGCGTTCCTGCTGACCTTCGCGTCGGAGGGCGATCTCAACTACTACCTCGGCCGCCCGGCGGTCGACGGCGAGGGCCTGTTCGACCCGGCGCACGACGCCTTCAAGGGCTTCGTCGGACCGGTGCTCGACACGGCGGGCGTCGTGGCGTTCGACTTCCGACCCGAGCCGTTCGACGCCGGAGCGCTCGCGGGCTGATGGCGACCCCGGAGTTCATCCTGCGGCTGCGCGGGCACGTCGGCACGGAGCTGCTCTGGCTCACCGGCGTCACCGCGGTGATCCTCCGCGGCGGTCTCGACGCGCGCGAGCCGGTGCGCCGGGTGCTGCTCGTGCGCCGCTCCGACACCGGGGCGTGGACCGCGGTGACCGGCGTCATCGACCCGGGCGAGACGGTCGCCGGCACGGCCCGGCGCGAGGCCCTGGA
The DNA here is from genome assembly GCF_023743255.1 of Rathayibacter rubneri. Classification (NCBI taxonomy): domain Bacteria; kingdom Bacillati; phylum Actinomycetota; class Actinomycetes; order Micrococcales; family Microbacteriaceae; genus Rathayibacter; species Rathayibacter rubneri. The sequence goes on from NZ_JAMRYM010000022.1 coordinate 38,000, forward strand.
GGAGGCGGGTGTCGAGATCGAGGTCGAGCGCCTCGTGCAGGTGCACACCCTGCCCCCGATGACCTACCCGAACGGCGACCGCGCGCAGTACCTCGACCACGTCGTGCGGGCGCGCTGGGTGTCGGGCGAGGCGCACGTGGCCGACGAGGAGTCGAGCGAGGTCGGCTGGTTCGCGCTCGACGCGCTGCCGCCGATGTCCGACGAGCACCGCGCGCGCATCGAGCGGGCGCTGTCGGACGACCCGGCCTGCTCGTTCGACTGAGCGGTCCGCTCACCACCGCCCGCTCAGCACTCAGACGTGCTCCGAGACGAGCACGGCCGTGGTCCCCGCCTCGAGCGCGTCGAACACGTGGGGCTCGTCGCCGGGGTAGGCGAGGTAGTCGCCCACGTGCAGCTCGACCGGGGCGTCCGACGGGCCCGCGAGTGCGCGACCGGCGGTGATCACGAGGTGCTCGAGGGTGCCGCGCGCGTGCGGAGCGGAGTCGCGCGCGGCGCCGGGCTCGGCCGCGAGGACGTAGAGGTCGCGGCGCGCCCCGGGCGGGCAGGCGCTCAGGAGGGTCGCCGCGTAGTCCGCGGTGGCGGACGCGACCCGGGGTCCGTCGCCCGCGCGGATCAGCTGCACGGTGCGGCGCGGCGGCTCGACGAGGTGCGAGAAGGGCACGCCCAGCGCACCGCCGAGTGCCCACAGCGTCTCGAGGTTCGGGTTCCCCTCGCCGGCCTCGAGCTGCGAGAGGGTCGACTTCGCGATGCCGGCCCGGCGCGCGATCTCGGAGATGCTCAGCCCGAGCCTCGCGCGCTCGCGCCGCAGGGAGGAGGCGACGAGGTCGCGGGGGGTGGGGCCGTCGGTCATGTTCGTCCTATCGCTCGGCCGTTCGACTTGACGAACGATGCAGGGGCCGTCACACTGGCCCGCATGACCAGTATGCCGTCCCCTCGTTCGATCCTCCGAACGGTCGGGGCAGCCGATGGGCGCTCGCTCGGCCTCATCGGCGTCTCGGTCGCCGTCATCGGAGTGTCGTACGGCCTGGGTGCCACGGGTGCCGGATTCCCGCTCTGGCAGATCCTGCTGCTCGCGGTCTCGGTCTTCGGGGCGTCGGCCGAGATCCTCTTCGTCGGCGTCGTCGCCGCGGGAGGCGCCCCCCTGGCCGCCGCTCTCGCCGCACTCCTGGTGAACGCCCGAGCGCTGCCCTACGGGATGGCGGCCGGCGGGATCGTCCGCCGCGGCGGGCGGCGACTCCTCGCGGCGCACCTCGCGAACGACGAGACGATCGCCTTCGCGCTCTCGGGCCGCACTCCCGAGCGCCGCCGAGTGCTGTTCTGGGCGGCCGGCGCGGTCGTGCTGGCGGCCTGGCCGCTGGGGGCGCTCGTCGGGGCGCTGCTCGGCGCCGTGGTGGCGGATCCGTCCGTCCTCGGTCTGGATGCGGTGTTCCCCGCGGTGCTGCTGGCGCTCGCGCTGCCGGGGCTGCGGGGTGCGCCGACGCTCGCCGCCGCGCTGCTCGGGGGAGCGGTGGCGCTCGCCGCGGTGCCAGTGGTGCCGCTGGGGCTTGCTCCGGTG
>NZ_JAMRYM010000023.1:0-39490 GCF_023743255.1 Rathayibacter rubneri
GAGTCCCCGCTCGGCCCCCTTCCCCCGCCCTCGTCGACCCGCTCGGGTCGCCCGGAGGCCTGCACGTGCCCGCGCATGGACCACTCCTGCGACCGGCCGACACGTCGATGCCACTGGAGCAGATGACCCATGACCACGATCACCCCCGCGAGACCCGGATCCGAGAACCCCCCGAAACCCGACGCCGAGAACCCCGCCAGGATCGAGGCGACCCTGGCCACCCTCGGCTGCCCGGTCTTCGGGTTCGCTCCTCAGCCGCACCTGTCGGAGCTGACCGCCACCACGATCACCGCCGGCGCCCGGGTCGTCGGCGCCTCGCTCTCGTACTCGTACTTCCGGAATCCGCTGAACCGGAACCATCCGAGCAACTTCGTGCCGCTGACGCCCGAGCAGACCCGCGCCATCGAGCGAGCGGAGTCCTCGACCCTCCCGCGCTGGATGATCGAGCAGGTCGTCCGCATCCGCTACCCCACTCTCTGGGACGCCGTCCGCACCGCGAAGACGGGACCGGCCGATGCGAAGAACGCCCTCGAGCTCCGGCTCGCCGCGCACGCGAACGACGTCCTCCGCGCCCAGGACCCCCACCACGTCCCCGTGAAGGTCCCCACCGCCACCACGTCCGGCCGCCTCTCCCGGGGGGACCTGCTCGAGAGCACCTGCGTGATCGTCGACCGGGAGCCCCACCGCGCCCGGCTCCTCCAGGCCGGCCCGCACCTCACCGCGATCGGTGCGCGGATCGACGGCCGCTACCTCACCGTCGTCTACGACCGCCGGACGGCTCCGGCGCTGAAGGTGGAGTTCACCGTGCACCATCCCGGGAGCTGAGCCGTCGCGTCCGTGGCGTCGGCGATCTCTGTTCGCCCCTCCGTCGATTCTCGGCGGGCGGACACGGTTGCCCTCCCGCCCACCGCGTGCCTCACTTCCCTCATGACCCGGAGACTCCCCTCATGACTCGGAGATCCCTCATGATCCGGAGACTCTCGTCATGACCCGCAGGAACGCGGTGCTCGGCGCCGTCTGCCTCCTGGTCGGCGCCGTGACCGGGTGCTCGACGGCGGGATCGACCGGCTCCGGAGCCGGCCGGACCGCGGTGACGGTGGAGTACACGTGCGTCCTCCAGTCCGAGATCGGCGAGATCGAGCTGGGGGGCGTGCTCTCGGTGCATCGCGGACCGGACGGCCCGTGCGACGGACTCGAGACGGGGACGACGCAGCGGTTCGAGCTCCGCTCCATCATGGAGGCGGACCCGGTGCGGGCGAGCGTCGACGTCGACGTCGCGGTCGACGGATCCCTGGCCTTCGACGTGCAGGTCCCGACGGACCTGCGGCTCGGCCGGGCCCTCCTGCAGGCCGTCTCCCTCGAGCGGGAGTGCCGGGATCCGGCCGTGCTGGACTGCCCGGCGCCGACGGTGCGCTTCGTCGTCACGGACTCCTCCGTGCAGGATCTGCGGCTCGCCTCCGCCCCCTCCCCGACCGCACCCGACCAGGTGGCCACGCTGGACGCCATCGGCGCCCACTACCGACCCGGTCCGCTCGCGGACCAGATCACCGTCGTCCTCCCCGGACCCACCTGCGAGACGGTGCCCGCCTCCTTCGTGACCGACGCTCCTGCTGGCAGTCTCGAGATGGTGAGCGCGATCCGAGGGGACGCCTGCGGCGAGAGCATGAACTGGTGGACGAGCGTCGTCGACGTGCCCGACGGCTACGCCGACTACGACTCGGTGAAGGTCGACAACGTCCCGGCCGCACTCCTCCCTGCGCCGTGAAGCGCGTCGCGCCACGGCAGGGGCGGGAGCGGTGGGGCTGACGACGGAGGAGCCGCGAGACCGACCCGCACCCTCCGCTGAGCGGGGGACGCCCCTCCTGCGCGCCGCCGGTAGATTGGCCGCGAGATGACAGTCGACCCCGATTCGCGCCAGTGGCGGAGGCCGTCCGTGACGGCGGATCAGCGCCGGGCCGACGCCGCGACCGCCGCCGCCCTGTTCGGCGCCTCGATCCTCTCGCTCGTGCTCGGGCGCGCCATCGGCATGTACCCGGACGGCGCCGAGCCCGCGGCGAGCATCGGCGTCCTCGCCCTGGTGATCCTGCCGCTCGCCTTCCGCCGCCGGGCTCCCGTGCCGGTGCTCGCCGTCACTGCGGTGGCCTTCGTGCTGGTCGGCGAGCTGCGCGTGCCGGAGCTCACCATCAGCAACATCGCCCTCTTCATGGCCATGTACAGCGTGGGCGCGTGGGAGCCCCGGCGAGCGCGGGCGGACTGGGCGCGCGGGGTGCTGGTCGTCGGGATGGCCGTGTGGCTGCTCGTGACGTTCTTCCGCGCGAGCACGCAGGACCTCGAGTTCGACGGCGCGGGCATCGGCGCGCTCACCCCGGTCGCCGCGTACCTCCTCCAGCAGATCCTGATCAACATCCTCTACTTCGCGGGGTCGTGGTGGTTCGGCAATCACGCGAGGGCGTCGGCGCGCCAGCGGGCCCTGACCGACCTGCGCACCCGGCAGCTCGAGGACGAGCAGGCCAAGGTCGCCCGGCAGGCCATCACGATCGAGCGCCTGCGCATCGCGCGGGAGCTGCACGACGCCGTGGCCCACCACGTCTCGCTGATGGGCGTCCAGGCGGCGGCGGCACGGACCCTGCTCGGCTCCGACCCCGATCGGGCCCGCGTCCAGCTCGAGGCCCTCGAGGGCACGTCGCGCGCGGCCGTCGGCGAGCTGTACCAGCTCCTCGGCACGCTCCGCGACGAGGAGTCCGTCTTCGACCCGGTCACCGCGTCGCTCGGCCTCGACTCCCTCCCCGCGCTCGTGGCCGACGCCGAGGCGGCCGGGCTGCGCGTGTCGCTCGAGCAGGTCGGCGAGCCGTTCGACGTGCCGCCGCTGGTGGGGCTCAACCTCTACCGCATCGCGCAGGAGTCGCTGACGAACGTGCTCAAGCACGCCGGGCCCGGCACGCGGGCGCGCGTCCACGTGCGCTACAGCGGGTCCGCCGTCGAGCTCGAGGTCGCCGACGACGGACTCGGCCGCCCGGGCCCCCGCCAGCGCAACGGCGGCCTCGGCCTCCTCGGCATGCGCGAGCGCGCGGCGACGCTGGACGGCACGCTCGAGGCGGGGCCGCGCGCCGGCTCCGGCTGGGTCGTCCGGGTCGCCGTCCCCCTGGGGGTCGCGGCGTGAGCGACGTCCGCGTCGTCCTCGTCGACGACCACGCCCTGATGCGCCAGGGCATCAGCACGATCCTCTCGGTGCAGCCCGGGATCGACGTCGTCGGCGAGGCCTCCAGCGGCGAGGAGGCCCTGGAGCTCGTCGCGCGCACCCGCCCCGACGTGGTGTGCATGGACGTCGAGATGCCGGGCATCGGCGGGATCGAGGCGACCCGGCGGCTGCTCGCCGACCCCGGGACGCCGGTGCGCGTGCTCATGCTGACCACCTTCGACCGGGAGGACTACCTGCTCGAGGCGCTCGATGCCGGAGCGAGCGGGTTCCTGCTGAAGAACTCCCCTCCGGAGCACCTGGTCTACGGAGTGCGGGCGATCGCGGCCGGGGAGGCGCTGCTCGCGCCCGAGCTGACCCGCGCGGTCATCGAGCGCGCCGTGGCCGCCGACCGATCGCGCACGACTGCGCCGACCGGGCCGGAGCCCGACCAGCTGACCCCGCGCGAGGTCGAGGTGCTGCGGCTGATGGCGCAGGGGCTCTCGAACGACGAGATCGCCGACCTGCTCGGAGTCGGCCGCGCCACCGTGAAGACCCACGTGTCGAACGTGCTGATGAAGCTCGCGCTGCGCGACCGGGTGCAGGCGGTCGTCTACGCCTACCGGTCCGGCCTCGTCGGCTGACGCCTCCCTCCGTCCCGAGGCGGAGACGCGGGCTCACCCCCGGGCCGGAAGCGCTCGACGCGGCCCGCTCCTAGCGTGGAGGTGTCAACGGATCCCGGGAGGTCGCATGCTCAGCGTGCAGAACATCAGTCGCAGTTTCGGCGAGCGCCGCGTCGTCGACGACGTCAGCTTCGACGTGGGCCGCGGGCGGCTCACCGGCTTCGTCGGAGGCAACGGAGCAGGCAAGACCACGACCATGCGGATGATCCTCGGGGTCCTCCGCCCCGACTCCGGCACCGTGACCCTCGACGGCGCGCCCGTGGGCCAGGCCGCCCTGCACGGCTTCGGCTACATGCCGGAGGAGCGCGGCCTCTATCCCAAGATGGAGATCGGCGAGCAGCTGGCCTACCTCGCTCGGCTGCACGGCATCGACAAGGCGACGGCCGTGCAGCGCGGCGACGACCTGCTCGAGCGGCTCGGACTCATCGAGCGCCGGCGGGACAAGCTCGAGGCGCTGTCGCTGGGCAACCAGCAGCGCGTCCAGGTCGCCGCGGCGCTCGTGCACGACCCGGACGTGCTCATCATGGACGAGCCCTTCTCGGGGCTCGATCCGCTGGCCGTCGACGAGGTCGTCGCCGTCATCGCCGAGCACGCCGCGCGGGGAGTGCCGGTACTCTTCTCCTCCCACCAGCTCGACGTGGTCGAGCGCCTCTGCGACGACCTGGTCATCATCGCGGGCGGGCGGGTGCAGGCGGCCGGCGAGCGCGAGGCGCTGCGCGACCAGCACTCCGGCGACCGCTGGTCGCTCGAGATGACCGGCGACGTCGGCTGGATCCGCGGACTCCCCGGCGTCGAGGTGGCCGAGCTCGCCGGCACATCGGCCCTCTTCCACTCCGACGCGGCGGCCGCCGACGCGGTCCTGCGCGCGGCGGTCGAGCGGGGCACCGTGTCGTCCTTCCGGCCGGTCAGGCCGACCCTCGGAGAGATCTTCCGGGACATCGTGGTCAGCGCACCCTCGGGTGCCGACGAGAGAGCAGCAGCCTGATGAGCACCAGCACCAGCGCCCCCGCGACCGGCACCCCTCGCTGGACCCCCGCCGCCGACGGCCCCCGCGACGCGAGACTCGGCACCTGGGGCGCGACGCTCCTCGTCGCCGAGCGCGAGATCCTCTCGCAGGTCCGCTCGAAGGCGTTCATCGTCTCGACCGTGATCACCCTCGTCCTGGTGATCGGCGGCATCGTCCTCTCGAGCGTGCTGGGGAACCGCACCGCCGACGCGACTCCGGTCGCGGTCGTCGGATCCGTCCCCTCCGCCGTCGCCGACGCGGACACCCTCGAGATCACCGAGGCGGCGACGCGGGCCGACGCGGAGGACCTGGTCCGCGACGGAACGGTCGACGCGGCCCTCGTCCCCGACGACTCCGCGGTCGGCTTCTCGGTCGTCGCCCTCGACGAGGCCCCCGAGGGGCTCGTCTCCTCGCTCTCCGTCAGCCCGGCGGTCGAGCTGCTCGACGCCTCCGAGACCCCGTCCGGTCTGCGGACCCTCATCGGGCTCGCCTTCGGCCTGGTCTTCATGCTCGCGGTCCTCGGCTCGGGCGCGACGATCATGCAGAACACGGTGCAGGAGAAGCAGTCGCGCATCGTCGAGATCCTGCTCGCGGCCGTTCCCGCCCGGGCGCTGCTCGCGGGGAAGATCCTCGGCAACTCGGTGATCGGAGTCGGCACCGCCGCCGCCATCGCGGCCGCGGCGGCCCTCGGGCTCGCGGTCACCGGGCAGACCGAGCTGCTGGACCTGCTGTCGGCGCCGCTGATCTGGTTCGTCGTCTTCTTCGTCTTCGGGTTCGTCCTGGTCGCGAGCGTCTTCGCAGCCGGTGCCGCGCTGGTCTCGCGCCAGGAGGACACGGGCTCGGTGATGACCCCGGCGATGATGCTCGTCATGGTGCCGTACTTCGGAGTCGTGCTCTTCGGCGACAACGCGCTCGTCATGACGATCCTGTCGTACGTCCCGTTCAGCGCTCCCGTCGCGATGCCCGTGCGCCTGTTCTTCGGCGAGGCCGACTGGTGGGAGCCGCTCGTGTCGCTCGCGCTCCTCATCGTGGCGACGACCGCCGTGATGGCCGTGGCCAGCACGATCTACACGAACTCGCTGCTGCGGATGGGCTCGCGGGTGACGCTCCGCGAGGCGCTGAAGGCGAGCTGACCCGGCTCGCAGCGCTCGGCTCCGCGGACGGCGGGTGCGCTAGGGTCCGGCCATGCAGCGCAGGCGGACCCGGGCGTCGCCCGCCGTCCCCGTGCGGAGGTCCGCGCCATGAGCGGGCCGCTCCTGCTCGCGATCGCCGGGCTCGCCGCGCTCGACGCCTTCAACCCCGCGACGGTCGTCGCGGTGACCCTCATCCTCCTGGCCGCCCCGCGTCGCCCGGCGCTGACGGCGCTCGTGACGGTCCTCGGCGCCGCGCTCACGGTGTTCGGCGCCGGCGCCGCCCTGTTCCTCGGCGCGGGACTGGCGGCCGGAGCCGTGGACGGCATCGTGCAGGGCATCCGCTACCTGGCGTTCGCCGCAGCGGGGGTCGTGCTGCTCGTCTCGGGGATCCGGCGGTTCCGCACGCGGCCGCGCCGGCCCATCGCGCTCCCTCGCTGGTTCACCCCCTGGACCGCGCTGCCGTTCGGGGCGCTGCTGACCGGTGCGGACCTGCCCAACGCGTTCCCCTACTTCATCGCGATCGAGCGCCTCCTCGACGCCCGGCTCGGCCCCGCCGAGGGCCTGCTGATCCTCGGCGGCTACGCGGTGGTCTACTGCCTGCCCTGCCTCGTGCTGCTCGCGGTCGGGCTGCGCGCCCGGAAGCGGACCCACGACGCGCTCTCCTACGTCGCCGAGCACCTCGGCTCGGGCGAGGTGAGGGCGTCGCCCGCGACCGGTGTCGTGCTGATCGTGCTCGGCGCCGTCGTCGCCTCGCTGCCCTACTGGGCGCTGCGCTGACTGCGCTGACGAATCCTGTGCTGCAACGCGCCGGCGCGGACTGCTCCGCCGACGAGCGCCAGGGTCGTCACGACGGCGGACGCCAGCAGCGCGGCGCACACGACGAGGGACGCGACGAGGACCACGAATCCGGCGGGCCGCTCGACCGCGACGTTCGTCGCGTGCACGGGATCCCACTCCAGCCACGGCGCGCTGTAAGCCATGCCGGCCGAGTACACGAGGGGGGCGAGCAGCAGCGCTCCGAGGGCGGCGGCGAGCAGCACGAGAGGTCTCGGCCGCGACCCCCGCCGTTCCCCGACGAGCAGCAGGACGACTCCGACCAGGAGCGGTCCGCCCGCGCCCACGAGCACCAGCCCGGGCGGAGGTGAACCGGTGGCGGAGGCGATCCCGATGCCGAGAAGGACGGCGGCGGCGATGACGAGGCAGGCGAGTCCGACGACCCGGGGCGACCACGACGCGACGTTCCGGCGAGCGCTCATAGGGGATTCTCTGCGCGAAGGGGACGTCGCGCGACGACCGGCAGGTGAACTCTCCCTCGGTACCCGACGCGCCGGGCTCGCACCGCTGACGCAGCGGCTCGCTCCCCGACCCGATCCTGCGGAGCGGCGGCCTACTTCGCGCGGCGCCGGGTCGCCGAGCGCGGCGGTGCCGCCCGGAGGTGATCGCTCACCCGCCCGAGGATGCGGGCGAGGTCGTCCGCATCCTCGTCGGCGAGGGGCGCGAACAGGAGTCCGTGCACCGTCCCGATGTGGCCCGGGAAGACGGCGCGCAGGACGTCCCTCCCGGCCGAGGTGATCGTCGCGATGGTGCTGCGCTCGTCGTCCGGCGACGGCGAGCGGGTGACGAGCCCGCGCTGCTCGAGGAGCTGCACCTGGTAGGTGAGCCCGCTGCGGCTGTAGACGACGCCGTCGGCGAGGTCCGTCATCCGCTGACGCCCCTCCGGAGCGTCGCCCAGACGCGCCAGCAGCTGGAACTGGATGTAGCTCAGGTCGCCCGCGTCGCGCAACTGCTTCTCGACCGCGGGGCGCAGGAGGCTGCTCACCTCGGTGAACGCGAGGTAGGCGGTGAGCTGCGACGGGGTCAGGGCGGCGGGAGCGTCGGTCATGCGTCCATCCTACTTGTTGCTTCGAGTTCGAAGCAGTGTTACCGTTGCCCCAGATGCTTCGAATCCGAAGCACTGGCGAAGGGAAGACATCATGAAGGCAGTGCGGTTCCACGAGGTCGGCGGGCCCGAGGTCCTCGAGTACGGCGAGATCGAGCAGCCCGTCCCCGGAGCGGGTCAGGTGCGCCTGCGGGTCGCCGCCTCGGCGTTCAGCGCCGCCGACGCAGGGATGCGCGCAGGGTTCCTGCCGATCCCGATCCGGCTCCCGCACATCCCGGGCTACGACGTCTCGGGCACGATCGACGCGATCGGCGAGGGGGTCGACGGCCTCGCGGTGGGCGCCCCCGTCGTCGCGTTCCTCCCGATGGAGCGGGACGGAGGCGCGGCCGAGTACGTCCTCGCTCCCGCCGTCGCGGTGGTCGCCGCCCCCGTGAGCATCCCGCTGGCCGATGCCGCCGCACTGCCCTCGGTCGCGCTGACCGCGTGGCAGGCGCTGTTCGACGACGGCCGGCTCGAGGCGGGAAGCTCGGTGCTCATCGTGGGCGCCGGCGGAGTCGTGGGCAAGTACGCGATCCGGCTCGCGAAGCGCGCGGGCGTGCGCGTCCTCGCGACCGCGAGCCCCCGCAGCATCGACGCCGTCCGAGCCGCCGGCGCCGACCGGATCATCGAGCACACCACGACCGACGTCCTCTCCGCTCTCGACGAGCAGGTCGACGTGCTGCTCAACCTCGCCCCGCTCGACCCCGAGCGGTTCGCCGCCCTCGTCGCCGCGGTGCGCGACGGCGGTGCGGTCGTCAGCACCACCGCGTTCCTGGCCACCCCCGAGGACGAGGGCCGAGGGGTGCGCGCCGCGACCGTGTTCGTCCTCCCGAATCGCGAGCGCCTCACCGAGCTCGTCAGCCTCGTCGACGCGGGCGAGCTGACCGTCGAGGTCACCCGGCGGATCCCCCTCGAGGAGCTGCCCGCGCTGCACGCGGAAGCGGCCGCGGGTCGCATCGCCGGCAAGGTGATCGTGCTGCCCTGACGCGGACGGCCACCGGTCCGGATCAGGAGGGAGCGGCCGCGGCCGCCGGGTCGTGAACGACCTCCTCCGCCTCCGACCTCCGCGGCCGCAGCTCGCTCACGACGGTCCCCGCCACGATGAGCGCGGCCCCGACCAGCGCGAGACCCGGCAGCCGCTCGCCGGCCAGGCGGCCGACGACTCCGGCCCAGACCGGCTCGGCGGCGTAGATGATCGTGGCGCGGCTCGGTGAGACGGAGCGCTGAGCCCAGTTCATCGTCAGCTGGATGAGGCAGCTGCTCGCGCCCAGCGCGAGGGCGGCGACGAGCCACACCCAGGAGAACGCGGGGATCGCCTCCCCCGCGACGGGCATGGCCGCGAACCCGAGCCCGCCGGCGACGAGCAGCTGCACCACGGTCACGCGCCCGAGGTCGACTCGGCCGGCGAACACGCCGATCAGGATGATCTCGGCGGCGATCGGGAGCGTGCTGACGAGCGTCGCGATCTCGCCCGCGCCCAGCGCGACTCCCTGCTGCGGCCCGGCCACGAAGAGGAGCCCGACGAAGGCCAGCGCGACGCCCACGAGGGTGAGGACCCTCGGTCGACGGCGGAAGACGACCCACTGCAGCAGCGGCACCAGCGGGACGTAGAGGGCGGTGAGGAACGCGGAGGTGCTGCTCGGGATGCTCTGCAGCCCGAAGGTCTGCAGCCCGTAGCCGAGCGCGATCATCACCCCGATCGCCGCACCCGCGCCGAGGTCGATCCACCGCATCCCGCGCAGGGCCCGACGGAACACGAGGGCGCTGATCAGCCCGGCGACGACGAAGCGGACTCCGACGAAGAACAGCGGACCGCTGTGCTCCATCGCCACGTGCACGGCGAGGAAGGTCCCGCCCCAGACCGCGGTGATGCCGATCAGTGCCCACTCGGGCTGTGAGAACCGGAGGAAGCGAGGGAGTGAGATGTGCAGCATTCTGCACACTATAGGGTGCAGAATAGTGCGCATGCCACCCTCCTCGGTCCTCGCCCACGTCGGCAGCAACCTGCGCCGGGCGCGACTGCAGGCGGGGCTCAGCCAGGCCGCGCTCGCGGAGCGGTCCGGCATCAGCCGGCGCACGATCGTGAGCATCGAGGCCGGAGAGGCGAACATCGGCCTCACCGGCGTCGACCGCCTCGCCGAGGCTGTCGGGACCACGTTCACCGCGCTGGTCTCGGCCCCCGGCGGCTCCCCGACGTCGATCGACGAGGTGGCCTGGCGCGGCGCGGAACCGGCGAGCGTCGCCGTACTGCTCGCCTCGGTCCCCTCCCGCGAGGAGTCGCAGCTGTGGACGTGGACGCTCGGACCGGGTGAGCGCTACGACGCGCAGCCCGACCCCGACGGCTGGCACGAGATGCTCCTCGTCACCGACGGCGTCCTCCTCCTCGCTCGCGACGGGGAGGAGGACCTCACCCTCGCCGCCGGGCGGCACGTCGCGTTCTCGACGGCCCGGCGCTACGCCTACGTGAACGCCGAGGCGGAGCGCCCGGTCGCCTTCGTCCGCATCGTCGTGCGGTGAGGCCGGCCTCTCGCGCGCGAGTGGTTCACTGGACGGATGACCGATCGTGACGCCCGCATCGCCGATTTCGCCGAGTTCCTGACGGCCTCCCCCTCCTCCTTCCACGCCGCCGCCGAGACCGCGCGGCGACTCGACGCCGCCGGATTCACCGGGTTGGACGAGACTCGCGCGTGGCCCGCCGAGCCCGGCCGGTACTACGTCGTGCGGGACGGCGCGATCATCGCGTGGCACGTCCCGGACACCGCCGACGCCGTGACGCCGTTCCGGATCCTGGGCGCCCACACCGACTCCCCCGGCTTCACCCTCAAGCCGCGGCCCACGATCGGGTCGGAGGGCTGGCTGCAGGCCGGCGTCGAGATCTACGGCGGGCCGCTGCTCAACTCCTGGCTCGACCGGGAGCTCGAGCTGGCGGGCCGCGTCGTGACGCACGACGGGCGCGAGCTGCTCCTGCGCACGGGGCCGTTCCTCCGGATCCCCCAGCTCGCGATCCACCTGGACCGCGAGCAGAACGAGGGCCTGACCCTCGACCGGCAGAAGCACACCGTGCCGGTGTTCGGCCTCGGCGACTCCTCCGAGGTCGATCTGCTCGACCTCCTCGCCGCCGAGGCGGGGCTGACCGACGCGTCCGACATCGCCGGGTACGACCTCGTCACCTGCGACACCCAGCCGCCCCGGCGCTTCGGCCTCGACGACGCACTGTTCGCGGCCGGACGGATGGACGACCTCAGCTCGGTCCACGCCGGCCTCGTCGCATTGCTCGCGGCGAGCGCCGCCCCCGCGCAGCCGCACCACATCAGCGTGCTCGCCGCCTTCGACCACGAGGAGCTGGGGAGCGCCAGCCGCTCCGGAGCAAGCGGCCCGTTCCTCGAGGACGTGCTGAACCGAGTCTCGGCCTCGCTCGGCGCCGGAGTCGAGGAGCGGGCGCGCGCGATCGCCGCGTCGTGGTGCCTCTCGGCCGACGCGGGCCACTCCGTGCACCCGAACCGCGCCGACCGGCACGACCCGGTGAACCGCCCCGTCGCGGGCGGAGGCCCCCTGCTCAAGATCAACGCCTCGCAGCGCTACGCGACGGATGCGCGGGGCGCCGCGCTCTGGGCGGGCGTCTGCGCGCAGGCCGGCGTCGAGTACCAGGAGTTCGTCTCGAACAACTCCGTCCCCTGCGGCTCGACGATCGGCCCTCTCACCGCGACCCGGCTCGGCATCGCCACCGTCGACGTGGGTGTTCCGCTGCTCTCGATGCACTCGGCCCGCGAGCTCGCGCACGTCGACGACCTCGTCGCGCTCGCCCGCGCGATCGAGGCGTTCTTCACCCCGGAGGCGTGACCGCGGCCCCCGGGAATCCTGCTTTGCGCTGCGCGGTTGTCCCCCGCATGTCCTCGCGCCTGCTCATCGTCCACGGCTACCGCGCCTCGATCCGGGCCCACTGGTTCCCGTGGCTGGAGCGCGAAGCGGAGGCGCTCGGCGCGGCGGTGACGCGCGTCGCCCTGCCCGACGCCATGGCTCCGGATGCGGCCGCCTGGCGCTCGAGCGTCGTGGAGGCCCTGGGGGCCGCCCGCGGACCGGGACGCCTCGTCGTCGTCGCGCACAGCCTCGGCTGCGTCACGGCGCTCCGCGCGATCGCCGCGACCGGCACCCGCGTCGACGGCGCAGTGCTCGTGTCGGGCTTCGTCGAGCATCTGCCCGCCCTCCCGGCGCTCGACGGCTTCCTCGGCGAGGACCCCGCCTCCGTGGTCGCCGAGGCGGCCCCGCATCTCGGCGCCGTGCACGTCGTCCGCTCCGACGACGACCCGTTCGTGCCCGCCTCGGCGACGGACTCGCTGGCCTCCGCGCTCGGCGCCCCGGTGGACGTCGTCCCCGGCGGCCGCCACTTCCTCGCGTCCGAGGGCTTCACCGAGCTGCCGGCCGTCGGCCGCCTCGTGCGCACGCTCCTCTGACACCCCCCTCCCCTGCTGGTCGAGCAGCCCCGCGATCCCTGCTGGTCGAGCACACCGCAAGTCCTTGCTGGTCGAGTAGCCCCGCAGGGGCGTATCGAGACCCACCCACTGCGTACATCGCGGATCTCGATACGCCCGCAGAGCGGGCTACTCGATCAGCAGGCAGAGCCCACCGGCCACCCTCCCCCGCTGGTCGAGTAGCCCCGCAGGGGCGTATCGAGACCCACGTCACCAGGACCCCAGGCAGCGCCCCGCCCCCCTCAGAACCGCGCAGCGACCTCGTACAGCACCTCGTCGTCGCCCGCGTAGATCCCCTCGGCGCGCGGCCAGTGCGAGATCACGTCGGTGAAGCCGAGCTCTGCGGCGCGCCCGACCATCTCGTCGAACACGTCGACGCTCTCGAGCGAGAAGCGCGGTCCGGAGTCGAGCGACAGGTGCCGCTCGAGCGTCCCGGGGTCGCGGCCCGCCGCCTCCAGGGCGTCGTCGAGGCGGCGGCCGAGCACGCCGACCGCGGCCCACCACTGCTCGCTCGAGGACGCCTCCGGCCCCGTGGTGACCCAGCCCTGAGCCCGCTCGGCCACGAGCGCGAGCCCCTTCGGACCGTTCGCCGCGAGCACGAACGGCACGCGCGGCCGCTGCACCGGCTCGCCGACCATCCGGGCCCCGCGCGCCGTGAACCACTCGCCGTCGAGATCGATGCCGCCGGAGCCGGGCTCCTCGTGCCGGAGCAGCACATCGAGCCCCGCGACGAACTCGACGTAGCGCTCGTGCCGCTCCCGCGCGGAGTACGCGGGCTGCCCGAGCACCGACGCGTCGAAGCCCGTCCCTCCCGAGCCGACGCCCAGCACGAAGCGCCCGCCGGCGATGTCGTCGAGCGTCGCGATCTCCTTCGCGAACGGCACCGGATGCCGGAAGTTCGGCGACGCGACGAACGTGCCGAGCCGGATCGTCTCGGTGACGAGCGCCGCCGCGGTGAGGGTCGGCACCGTCGCGTGCCAGACCTGGTCGGCGAGCGAGCGCCACGAGAGGTGGTCGTACGTCCAGGCGTGATCGAAGCCGAGCCCCTCGGCCGACTGCCACTTCCGGCGGGCGGTGGACCAGGACTCCTGCGGGAGGATGACGATGCCGTGGCGCATCCTGCGAGTGTAGATCGGGGCGGAGTCAGCGCTCGAGCGGCGGGACCGACGTCGCGAGGATGTCGTCCCACTCCTCTGCGCGCTCCCACCGGAAGCCGTGCCGCTCGTACAGGCGCCGGGCGGGACTGAGCTTCAGCACGTCGATCCGGAACGGCAGCCCCGGACGCGCCTCCGCCTCCAGCACCCGCCGCAGCACCGCGGAGCCGATCCCCCGCCCCTGCACGGCGGTCGCGAGGTAGAAGTGCTCGATCCACACGGCGTCGTCCTCGAGGCGCGAGGCGATGCAGCCGGAGTCGATGCCGTCGACCGCGACGACGCGGGTGCGCTCGGGAACGAACCCGTCGAGGAACCGGTGGCGCACCCGGTGCTCGTCGTAGCGGTCGAGGCGCTCCAGGTCGGGGCGCATCACGACGGCCCGCAGCTCCGCGATCCACTCCGCGTCACCGGCGACGGCCGGGCGCAGGCTCCAGGGCTCAGCGGCCACGGGGCTTCCGCGTGCGCCGCACGGCGGGCTTCGCCGGCCCCGGACGCGCGGGCTTCTTCCTGCCGCCGCCCGCCTTCTCGGCCTTCTCCCGCGCCTCGCGGGCCTTCGCCTTGGCCGCCTTTGCGCGCGACTCCACCTTGGGAGTCGCCGCCGTGCCCCGCGTCGTGGTGGCGCTGCGGCCGCGCACCACGCCGATGAAGTCCTCGACGTCGTCCGTCTTCTCCTCCGTGACCCACGCCAGGCGCACGGAGGTCGGAGCGACTCCCGTCACCGGCACGGCCCGCACGTCCTTCCGGCTGTGCACGCGGGCGATCGCCTGCGGCACGATCAGCACGCCCACTCCGGCAGCGACCTGCTCGACGGCGTCGTCGAGACCGGCCATCCGCGGCAGCGCGCGCCGCGAGCCGTCGGCGATCTCCACCGCGACGGCCGCCCACTCCGGCACGGCCGACGGCTCCTGCAGCAGGTGCTCGTCGGCGAGATCGGCGACGTCGACCGACTCCGCGTCGGCGAAGGCGTGCTCGCGGCCGAGCATCACGACGGGCTGCTCGTCGTAGAGGTGGATCGCACTGAGGAGGGAGGCGTCGATGCCGCCCCGGACGAATGCGACCTGCGCGCGGCCGTCGAGCAGCGCGCGCGGCGTCTCGTCCTCGGCGAGCGCCAGCACCCGCAGCGGCAGGTCCGCGCGGCGGTCGCCCCAGATGCGCGTCCACTTCGTCGGGGTGACTCCGGGCGCGAGGGCGACCGAGAAGACCGGGCCGGCCGGCTCGTCCGCTTCGTCCGCCTCCGCGGCGTCCGTCTGCGCCGCGTCCGTCCCGTCCCCGTCGACCGCACCCTCGTCCGGGCGCTCCGCCTCGACGTCGGCGTCCTGCTGCGGGGTGTCGGACTCGTCGCTCATCCGACCAGGGTAGGCGCTGTGCGCGCGACGGTAGGGTTGCCGCATGGCCAAGGCGACACAGACGATGAAGGCTGCGACCGCGGCGAAGAAGCTCCAGATCTTCCTGCCCGCGACCCCGGAGGAGTTCCAGGAGTCGGCGATCACGCGCGAGCAGTACGACGAGCTCGCCGCGAACCCGCCCGCGTGGCTCGTCGAGCTCCGCGAGAACGGGCCGCACCCCCGCCCCGTCATCGCCTCGCGGCTGAACGTGTCGATCTCGGGCCTCGCCCGCGGCGGCATCACCGAGGCGCTCACGACCGACGAGATCCAGGCCCTCCTCGACGAGGTGCCCGAGTGGCTGCGCGTCGAGCAGACCCGCTACGCCGAGGTCCGCCGCGAGCAGGCCCGCCTCAAGTCCGAGCGCGCCGCCAAGGCCGCGGAGTAGCCCCTCCCGCCTCTGTCGAGCCGGTCGACGTCGACTTCCTCCGGCTCCCGCGAGCGGCTGTCCGAGGATCGGCCACGCGGTGCTCAGCCGACGCCGAGAACGTCGACTTGCCCGTTGAGCGTCGACTTCGGACCGAGCACGTCCCTGGCGATGCTCGTCGGCAGGGCGGCGCCGCGAGGCATCCCCGACCGAGGTCCGCGACGGCGAGGGACCGGGGTGTCACCTGCTGTCGGCGCGGCCGATCGGGTCGGTGCTGGTGCTGAACGCGGTGCGGGCGGTGGGCCAGCTGTTCGCGTCGACGTCCAGTGCGGTGCGGAGGTAGGCGGTGCTCATCCGCTGGATGACGGCGACCCGTTCCGGGTTCTCGTCGGTGGTCTCGGCGACTTCGTAGCCGACGATCCCGCCGAGAGCGTGCTCGGCACCGGAGAAGGTGAGGAGGTCGGTGGCACCGGGGCTGCGGGTGTAGGCGTCGGTGAACCAGTCGGGTCCACGGCTGGACATCGTCGACTGGTCGTGGTCGCCGGCGATCACCAGCGTCGGGGTGGTGAGCTCGTCGAACGAGGGACGCATGAAGGGGAAGTTCGCCTGTGCGAACGGGTGGAGGTCGTCGCCCCCGAGACCGGTGGCGGCGAGGAGGATCCCCGCGGTGATGCGGCTGTCGGACATGTCCTCACCGACCTGACCGTCCTCATCGAGGATCCGTGCGCCGAGGAGCGACTGAGCCGTCTGACCGCCCCAGGAGTGCCCGGTGGCGGCGATGCGGCTGCGGTCGACGCGGCCGGCGAGGCCGGGGACGGCGGCTTCGACGGTGTCGAGCTGATCGAGGATGCGGGTGAGGTCGGCGATCCGCTCGGTCCAGATGGTGGGGAAGACGGGGTGGTCGAACCCGAAACCGTTCCGGCGGGAGTCCAGGTGCGTGGGCTGGACGACGACGAAGCCCCGCGACGCCCAGAAGGCGGTGAGGGGAGCGTAGCCGTCGAGGTTCCACCCGTTGCCGTGGGAGAACACGACGACGGGAAGATCCGAGCCGGTCGCGGGTGCCGACACGCGCACTTCCAGCGGCACAGGGCGATCCGGGGCGGACAGTGCGACAGGCGCGACGGACACGACCGGGCCACCGGCGCCGATGATGTCGTCCAGCGCGGAGACGAGTGGTGAGGGCATGGGAGTTCCTTCCGGGAGAGCCGCTCTGCGATACTGGTTATCGGAGCGCTGTTCCGCAACATTACGGAGCACGGTTCCGTAATGCAAGCGAGCCGCTCGACGAACGCGGAGGACTCCATGACCGGCACTCGGAACGACGACCAGAAGCCTGTACGGTCGGTCGGTCGTCCCCGTCGGAGTCAGCAGGCCCTGCTGGATGCGGCCGCAGCGGTGTTCGTGGAGTCCGGTGTCGACGCTCCGGTACGCGAGATCGCGGCGAGAGCCGGTGTCGGGATGGGCACCGTCTACCGCCACTTCCCGACCCGGCCCGAGCTGGTCGTCGCGGTCTACCGTCATCAGGTCGAGGCGTGCGCGGAGGCCGGGCCGCGGCTCCTCGCGGAGAGCGCGACCCCGGAGGCAGCGCTGCGGGAGTGGGTGGCACTGTTCGTGGACTTCCTGGTGACGAAGCACGGTCTCGCCGGGGCGCTCCGAGGTGACAGTGCCGGATCGGACGCTCTGCACGCGTACTTCGTGGACCGCCTCGTGCCCGTGTGCGGCTCTCTCCTCGATGCGGCCCGGGCAGACCGACGTCCTCCCTCACGAGAATCGGCTCTGAACGGGTACAACCTCTTGAAGGGCGTCGGAAACCTCTGCATCGGAGCCGCGAGCGACTCCGACTACGACGCCGATCGACTGGTGCAGGCTCTCGTGTCCGGCGCGCTCACTCCGAGCCGGCCGCCGGTCGTCGACGTCCAGTAGCGCACCACGGCGGCTCCGACGACGAGCAGACCCGTGAACGCCGCCGCGATGTCGGGCATCGGCAGCCCGGGGACGTCATCCGACGCCCCCGCGTGCGCCACGGACCGCAGCGCGCTGCCGACCGCCTCCTCGGCGGAAAGCCTCGGTCCAGCCGCCCCGAAGCGACGCCGTGAGCAGCGTGCACTCGCGTGCCGGAGTGGCACCTCGCGCGGAAGCGCCCTACTGGTTCGAGAACGCCGCGTCGAACGACGCCGTGGGCGTCCTCCAGAGCAGCGAGCGGATGAAGCCCACGGCCTCCGCCGCCCCGTGCAGGCGGTCCATCCCCGCGTCCTCCCACTCGATCGAGATCGGGCCGGAGTAGCCGATGGCCTCGAGCGCGCGGAACGCGTCCTCCCACGGCACGTCCCCGCGCCCGGTCGAGACGAAGTCCCAGCCGCGCCGCGGATCGCCCCAGGGCAGGTGCGAGCCGAGCACGCCGGCCCGGCCGTTCTTCGGACGCATCCGCGTGTCCTTGCAGTCCACGTGGTGGATCCGGTCCTTGAAGTCCCAGAGGAAGCCGACCGGGTCGATGTTCTGCCACATCATGTGCGACGGGTCCCAGTTGAACCCGAAGGCCTTGCGGTGGCCGATCGCCTCGAGCGTCCTCACGCTCGACCAGTAGTCGTAGGCGATCTCGGACGGGTGCACCTCGTGCGCGAACACGACGCCGTGGTCGTCGAACTCGTCGAGGATCGGGTTCCAGCGGGTCGCGAAGTCCTCGTAGCCCTCCTCGATCACCGAGGCGGGCACCGGCGGGAACTGCGCGACGTACGGCCAGATCTTGGACCCCGTGAAGCCGACGACCACGTCGACTCCGAGCTTGCGGGCCACGCGGGCCGAGCGCTTCATGTCCTCGGCCGCCCGCCGGCGCACGCCCTCGGCGTCGCCGTCGCCCCAGGTGTAGTCGCGGACGAGCGCCCGGTGGCGGAAGTCGATCGGGTCATCGCAGACCGCCTGGCCGGTGAGGTGGTTCGAGATCGCGAAGACCTCGAGTCCGTAACGGTCGAGGATCTCCAGCCGCGAGGCGGCGTACGAGTCGTCCTCGTCGGCGCGCCGGAGGTCGAGGTGGTCGCCCGAGGCGGCGATCTCGAGGCCGTCGTAACCCCACTCGGAGGCCAGGCGCGCCACCTCCTCGAAGGGCAGGTCCGCCCACTGGCCGGTGAACAGGGTCACCGGGTGCGTCGACCCGGAGGACTTCTCGCTCATGGTGCTGTCTCCTTCGACAGGGGGATCAGACCGCGCCGGGCACGGTGACCCAGGCGCCGGAGTCGGCCGCGTCGAGCACGGCCTCGGTGATGCGGGCGGCGCGGAGTCCGTCGTCGAAGGTCGGCAGGCCCTCGACCTCGGCTCCGGCGACCGCGGCGTAGGTGTCGCGCGCGAACGCGGTGAACGCGTCCTGGTAGCCCATCGGATGCCCGCTGGGCACGATCGAGAGCCGGGCCGCGTCGGGAGCGAGGATCGCGCCGTCGCGCGGCACCAGCACGGCGCTGTCGCGCCGGCCGACCCAGAGCGACTCGGGCAGCTCCTGCTCGAAGCGCAGCGACTCCTCGAGCCCCGACACCTCGAGTACGAGCTCGTTGCGGTGCCCGGCGGTGACCTGCGAGACGAGGAGGGTGCCGACGGCGCCCCCGGCGAGGCGCACGATCACCCCGGCGACGTCCTCCGTCTCGACCGGCTTCCCGCCCCGCTCGGCGTGGATCGTGCTCGTGAGCGCCGCGAGCGACTCGATCCGATCGCCCGTCACGAACTCGAGCAGGTCGACCAGGTGCGAGCCGATGTCGCCGAAGGCGCGCGAGCGCCCGCCGGCGGCCGGATCCACGCGCCAGTTGTCGTCGGAGGCGCCGAGCAGCCAGTCCTGCAGGTAGCTGCCGCGCACCGTCACCAGCCGGCCGGTCTCGCCCGCGGCGACGCGGGCGCGGGCCTCGCGCACCATCGGGTGGAACCGGTAGGCGAACGGCACGGTGGCGACGATCCCCGCGGCGGACGCGGCGCTCGCGAGCGCCTCGGCCTGGGCCACCGTCGCCGCCAGCGGCTTCTCGCACACCACGTGCTTGCCCGCGTCGATCGCCGCGAGGGCGAGCTCGGCGTGGCTGGCGTTCGGTGTGCAGACGTGGATCAGGTCGATGTCGTCGTCCTCGATCAGCGCCCGTGCGTCGGCGTGGGCGCGCTCGAATCCGAGCTCGCCCGCAGCCTTCTCGCCCTTCTCCGGGCTGGAGGAGGCGATCCCGGCCAGCACCGCACCGGCGCTCCTGGCCGCGCGGCTGTGCACGGCGGCCATGAACCCGCCGCCGAGCACGCCGACGCGCAGGGCACCGCTCATCGGACGAGAGTCGCTTCGCTCGGGTCCCAGTCCTCGGGGACCGCGGGGCGCGGCGCGACGGTGCTCTCGACGAGCACCTTCTCGCCCGTCTCGGCCGCCTCGAGGAGCGACAGCATCACATCGGTCACGTGGTACGCGAGATCGCCCGACGCCGCCTCGGGCTGGTCGGCCCGGATGGCCCGGGCGAGCTCGAGCACTCCGGTGCCGCGCGAGAACGTCGAGCCGGTGGCCGGGATGACCTCCGGCTCCTTCTCGCCGCGGCGGTAGAGGGTGACCTCGCCGTCGTGCATGTTCGGGTCGGGCAGCACGAGGGTGCCCTCCGAGCCGTTGATCTCGACGAAGCCCATGCGCAGCATGCTCGACTCGAAGCTCCAGACCCCCTGCGCCGAGGCGCCGGACTCGAAGCGCAGCAGTCCGCCGATGTGGGTGGGGATCGTGACGGGGAACTCCGTGCCCTCGCGCGGGCCGGAGCCGACGACGCGCGTCGCGCGGGCCTGGGAGGAGACCGCCGTGACGCTCTCGACCGGACCGAGGTTCTGCACGAGGGTGGTGATGTAGTACGGACCCATGTCCAGCAGCGGTCCGCCGCCGGGCGCGAAGAAGAACTCGGGGTTCGGGTGCCAGCCCTCGGGGCCGGGGCCCTGGAAGAGCGTGATCGCCGACAGCGGGGTCCCGATGGCTCCGCTCTCGATGACGCGCTGGGCGGTCTGGAGGCCCGCGCCGAGGAAGGTGTCGGGTGCCGTCGCGACGCGCAGTCCCTTCTCCTTCGCCAGGGCGAGCAGCTCGACGCCGCTGTCGCGGTCGAGCGAGAAGGGCTTCTCCGTCCAGACGTGCTTGCCGGCCTCGAGGGCGCGGCGGGCGACCTCGACGTGCGCGGCCGGGATCGTGAGGTTCACGACGATCTCGATGCCGGGGTGCGCGAGGAGCTCCTCGACGGTGCCCGATCCGGGGACGCCGAACGCCTCGGCCTGGGCCTTCGCGCGCTCGAGGTCGATGTCGGCCACGAAGAGCACCTCGAGGTCGGGGAAGACCGTGAGGTTGGTCAGGTACTGGGTGCTGATGTTCCCGGCGCCGATGACGCCGACGCCGACGCGTCCCGCGCCGCTCATGCGGAGAGCTCCGAGACGTAGCGGAAGCCGGTGGTGAGGCCCTCGAAGATGTCGCCCGCGTAGGCGTCGAACTCGAGCACGGGGAGCGCCTGGGGAGCTGCGGCGAGGATCGCGGGGATGTCCATCGCACCCTCTCCGGCCGGCAGCTGCTCCTGCGTGTCGGCCGACACGGGGCCGTCCTTGACGTGGAGGAAGCGGACCTTCTCGCCGAGGCGGCCGAGCACCTCGACGGGGTCGTCGCCGCCGACCGCGGCCCAGTAGGTGTCGAGCTCGAGCAGGATGCGCTCGTCGAGCAGGCCCGCGAGGTGCTCGAAGGCGCTGCGGCCGTCGACGCGGTTCTCGAACTCGAACGCGTGGTTGTGGTAGCCGAGGGTGAGGCCGCGCGAGGCGGCGGAGTCGACCAGGGCGTTCAGGTCGTCGGCGATCGCCGCCACGCCGTCGGCGGTGGTCCAGCGGGTCGGGTCCACGTGCGGATCGATCACGGTCTGCACGCCGAGAGAGGCGGCGATGTCGAGGATCTCGTCGACCGAGGTCCCCTCCTGCGGACCGAGGAGGCGCGCGTGGGCGCTCGGAGCGGTCAGGCCGCTCGCGGGCAGAGCCGAGCGGTAGCCCTCCGCGAGGTCGACGAACGCGAAGAGCTCGACCTTCGTGAAGCCGATGCCTGCGAGGCGGTCGAGGGTGGCGGGCAGGTCGGCGGCGAGGGGCTCGCGGACCGAGTACAGCTGGACGGAGAGGTCTGTGGGTGTGGCCACCGGGGTGCTCCTGATCGACGTCGAACGTGGGTGCTCCGAACCCTACGCGGGCTTTTGACCGGCAACAAGCAGAACTTGTGGAGAAGGCGCGAGAAGTCGGACGCGCTCGGAGCAGAAGACCCTGCGCTGTGATTGACTTCGGCCATGCCGTCCCGCCGCCGTTCCGCCACGAGCGCCCCGGGCGAGCTGCTGCTGCTGCTCGCCGACGGCGGCGCCCGCACCCGGGCCGACGTCGTCGCCGAGACCGGCCTCCCCCGCGCGGCGGTCTCGGCGCAGCTGGACCTGCTGGCCGCCACCGGCCTCGTCGTCCGGCGCGACGACGCCCCCTCCTCCGGCGGCCGTCCCGCGGCGAGGATCGCCCTCGACGCCTCGGCTCGCACCCTCCTCGCCGTCGACCTCGGCGCCGCCCACGCGACGATCGCCCTCACCGACCTCGACGGCAGCGTCCTCACCGAGAGGCGGGAGGCGATCGCGATCGCCGACGGCCCGCTCGCCGTCCTCGGGCACGCCCTCGAGACCGCCGCCGCACTGCTCGCGGAGATCCCCGGCGCCGGTCCGCTCGCCGGGGTCGGAGTCGGAGTGCCGGGGCCGGTCGAGCACGCCACGGGCCGCCCCGTGAAGCCGCCGATCATGCCCGGCTGGGACCGCTTCGACATCCCCGCCTTCGTGGCGCGGTCGCTCCCGGTGCCGGTGCTCGTCGACAACGACGTGAACCTCCTCGCCCTCGGCGAGCACGCCGACCACTACTCCGGCGTCGACGACCTCCTGTACGTGAAGGTCTCGACCGGCATCGGCGCGGGCATCGTCAGCGGCGGCGCACTGCAGCGGGGAGCACTCGGCGCCGCGGGCGACCTCGGCCACGTCCAGGTCCCCGGCGATCACGGCGACGCCGACCTCGAGGCCATCGCGAGCGGCTCCGCCATCGCCCGCCGGCTCGGCGGCGGCGTCGCGAGCACCTCGGACGTCGTCCGGCTGCTCGCCGAGGGCGACCCGACCGCCGTCGAGCTGACCCGCACGGCGGGTCGCGACATCGGCGAGGTGCTCGCCACGTGCGTGAACCTGCTGAACCCCTCCGTCATCGTGGTCGGCGGCAGCATCGCGGAGGCGAGCCACGAGGTGCTCGCGGGCGTCCGGGAGGTCGTCTACCGCCGCTCCCTCCCCCTGGCCACCCGCTCCCTCGACATCGTGCAGGCCTCGGGCGACCGCGGCGGCGGCGTCCGTGGAGCAGCGCTCATGGTCCGCCGCCACCTCCTCTCGCCCGCGGTCGTCGACTCCTTCCTCTCGGCCTCCTGAGGCTCCCTCGCGCTCGTCCCGATCTCGCGCTCGGCGAACACCGCGGCCCCGCGTGCCGATTCGGCACCGCCTCCGAACGGGCGCAGAATGTATCGGTGCCCGATCTGCAGCTCACGTTCCCCTGGGAGACGCAGCCCGTCTTCCGGGAGGCCGAGCCGCCCCATCTGAAGCGGGTCGTCGCGCACTCCACCGATCGCGTCGCCTGGCTCCGGGCCCGCTCCCGCGGCATCACCGCGACCGACGTCGCGCGCCTCTCCTCCACGGCCGCCATCGACCGCGTCGCCCTCGACAAGCTCTACGGCAGCGGCTTCGGCGGCAACGCGTTCACCGATCACGGCCGCGCTCGCGAGCCCGAGATCGCCGCGTGGGTGCTCCGCGAGCACTCTATCGAGCCCAGCAGCACGCTGTTCCACGCGAGCCAGGAGCGGCGCCACCTCGCCACCCCCGACGGCATCGGCCTGCGCGAGGACGGCCGACTCGAGCTCTGCGAGATCAAGACGACCACGAAGCCGTGGCGCAGCATCCCGCGGCACTACCTGCGGCAGGTCTTCTGGCAGCAGTACGTCCTCGGCGCCGAGCGCACGCTCGTCGTCTGGGAGCAGCACCGCGACTTCGTGCCGATCGACGCCGAGCCCGAGTTCCGCTGGGTCGACCGCGACGAGGACGAGATCCACGTCCTCGTGCGCCTCGCCGGCCTGCTGATGGCCGAGCTGCACGAGAGAACCCGCGCGGGCGCGCGGTGACCGTCCTCCTCCTGCACGGGCTCGGCAGCGACCGCTCCCAGCCGCTCGGCCTGTTCCGGCCGGCGCTCCCGCCCGGCAGCGAGGTCCTCGCCCCGGACATCCGCGCGCACGGCGCCTCCGATCTCGTGGGCGCAGGCTCCGACTTCTCGCTCGACACCCTCGCCGACGAGGTGACCGAGCAGGTGGTCCGCGCCGGAGCCGCGCACAAGCCGCTCACGGTCCTCGGCATCTCGATGGGGGCCGCGATCGCCCTGCGCCTCGTCGCGCGCCGCGTGCTGCCCATCGATCGCGCCGTCTTCGTGCGGCCCGCCTTCACCTCCGAGCCGATGCCCGAGAACCTCGCGGTCTTCCCCGTCCTCGCGCAGCTGCTGCACGACCACGGCGCCACACGGGGCGAGCGGCTCCTCCGCGCCTCCGGCCTGTTCCACCGGGCCGTCGAGGAGTCGCCTGCCGGGGCTCAGGGCCTCGTGCAGCAGTTCCGCGCGCCGCGGGCGGCGGAGCGCGCCGTGCGCCTCGCCGAGATCCCGCGCAACGCCGCGTACCGCGACTCCGGCGAGCTGTCGCAGGTCATCGCGCGCACCCTCGTCATCGCCGCCGAGCGCGATCCGGTGCACCCGGTCGCCGTGGCGGAGCAGTGGGCGAGAGCTCTTCCGGACGCGGAGCTCGA
Organism: Rathayibacter rubneri; assembly: GCF_023743255.1. Lineage (NCBI taxonomy): Bacteria > Bacillati > Actinomycetota > Actinomycetes > Micrococcales > Microbacteriaceae > Rathayibacter > Rathayibacter rubneri. The sequence goes on from NZ_JAMRYM010000023.1 coordinate 24,134, forward strand.
GCGGGTTCCGGCGCGGGACGACGGCCAGGAGCGGCAGACCGAGGTGCTGCGGAGTCACGTCCGCGACTGGCTCGCGCGGCGCTGAGGTCCTCCCGCGCGAGCACCAGGCCCACGGTCGCGAGCCACAGCAGGGCGACGGCGGTCGCGACGAACTCCAGCGTGCCGCCCAGGCGCATCCAGACCCGCAGGAGCGACAGGATCGCGCCCGCCCCCGCGATCACCGCCACCGCGACTCCGGCCACGAGCGAGAGCCGGGCGACGGCCGGCCGCTCCCGGGCCGCCGCGAGCTGGAGCATCGCGACGCAGGCCGACGCGAAGCCCAGCACCGCCGCGCTGGTGTGGATGAGGTCCTGCCAGCTGAAGCTCTCCCCCACCGGCAGCGGGCAGCCCGCCGTGCAGGTCACCTGCGACGCGAGCGCGAAGCACCCGGCGGCCGCGAGCAGCACGAGGGAGGGCGCGAGAGCGGGCAGCAGCCGGGACCGCACGTGCCGGGCGCCGAGCGCGACGGCCGTGCCGCCGGCCGCGACGAGCAGCAGCGCGATCCGCACTGCTCCCGCCGTCGGCATGTCCGGAGCGCCCATCTCGCTGACGTAGACCCAGCGCGAGAGGCTGAGCCGCGCACCGAGCAGGAGGAGCAGACCGACGAGCACGAGGACCGATCCGCCGATCAGCAGGGGGCCTCCGGCACGTCGTCGCAGCATCCCCTCATCGTGCCAGACGCCGCCGGAGCCGGTGCCCGACACCGCCTCACCTCCCGCTCGGGGGACAGAGAGCCAATCTTCTCGGGCGGGTGACACCGCCGTAACAGCCCGGACTCATTACCTCGCTTGACTGATCGCGGCGCTCGAGACGGGGTCGGAGACGCACGCCAGCGCGTCGCCCCACCCCTGGAACCACCACCGGGGCCGGGACACAGGAAGGGCGATGATGCACAGCAGTGCGCTCGGACACGGCCTCACGATCGGCGAGATCCCGGAGGAGGTGGTCCTCCCCGACACCATGACGGCGGCGGTGATCGACGCCCCGGGCGACGTCTCGGTGCTGCACCTCGCGACCGTGCCGACTCCCTCGGCGATCAACGCGGAGTTCCTCGTGAAGGTGGTCGCGGCCGGAGTGAACCCGCTCGACGTGAAGACCAGGGCGGGCCGCGGAGTCGCCTCCCAGATCACCTCGTACCCCGCGGTGCTCGGCCACGACTTCTCGGGCGTGGTCCTGCAGAGCCCGTACCCCGCTCATCCGCTGCGACCGGGCGACGAGGTCTACGGGTTCGTGATGGTGCCCCGCTACTCCGGCTCCTACGCCCAGTACGTCAGCGTGCCCAGCGTGTCGGTCACGCGGAAGCCCTCGACCCTGTCGCACGTGGAGGCCGCCGGCGTTCCGCTGGCCGCGCTCACCGCGTGGGGCATGGTGGTCGAGCTGGCCAAGGCCCACGAGGGGCAGCGGATCCTCATCCACGCGGGCTCCGGTGGAGTCGGCCATTTCGCGGTGCAGTTCGCCTCGTACTTCGGCGCCACGGTCACCGCCACCGGCTCCACGCGCAATCTGCAGTGGCTCCGCGAGCTGGGCGCCGATCGGGTGATCGACCACACGGCCGAGCGCTTCGACGAGCTGCTCTCGGACATCGACGTCGTCATCGACCTGGTCGGCAACGTGCACGACGACACGGGCTCGCGCTCGCTGCGCGTGCTGCGCCCCGGCGGACTCATCGTGAACGCGCCGACAGGCAGCTGGCCCGGGTTCTTCGAGGAGGCGGCCGCGGCGGGCGTGCGCGCCTCCACCTTCAAGGTCGCGCCCGACGGAGCGACGCTCGCCGTGGTCTCGCGCCTGCTCGAGTCGGGCGACGTGCGCGTCTTCATCGACGGCGTCTTCCCGCTCGAGAGGGCCGGCGAGGCGCACGAGCAGCTCGAGACCGGGCACACGCGCGGCAAGATCGTGCTCACCGTCTGCGAGGGCTGACCCCGGGACTCCGCGGGACGCCGCTCCGGTGCGCCTCTCCCGGCGCGTCCCGCCGGGCGTCTCGCCGCGGGGATCAGGGCAGCGGTCGCTCCAGGACGAAGTCGTCCTCGTAGCGGTCGCCGACGAGGAAGCGCTTCACGCCCACCACCGCGAAGCCGTGCCGGGTGTAGAACCGGCGCGCCCGCTCGTTCTCCTGGTTCACCCCGAGCCAGACGCCCGCCGCTCCGCTGGATCGCGCGTCGTCCAGCGAGGCCGCCATCAGCGCCGAGGCGACTCCGCTGCCGTGACTGCCGGGCAGCACGTAGCACTTGCTCAGCTCGACGCTCGGGCGCCGGCTGATCGCGGAGGCGGCGTCCGCGTCGGCCGGTTCGCCTCGCACCAGCATCGTGTAGCCGACGAGGGCCCCGGAGGCGTCCTCGGCCGCGAACAGGGACCGGTCGGGATCGACGAGGTACGCGGCGAACCGCTCCGCCGACAGCACCGCGCGGATGAACGAGGCCTTCGCCTCGTCGCTCGTGTGCGGCGGGCAGGCCAGCGGGAACGTGAGGGCGGCGACCTCGGCCAGCGCCGGCGCGTCGGAGGGCACCGCACGGCGGACCACGGTCGGGGCGTCGGCGGAGGGTCGCTGCTGATCCTGGAGCACGACGACCAGTCTGCCGCGCCGCGCGGTCGGCTCCGCCCCGGGAACGACGAAGGAGGGGGCCCGCTCGCGCGGACCCCCTCCTGTCGGTGCTGCCTCAGGGCAGCGACGCCCTAGGACAGGACGTTGACGTCCAGCGGGATGCCGGGGCCGAAGGTCGTCGAGACGGCGGCCTTCTGGATGTAGCGGCCCTTGGAGGAGGAGGGCTTGAGACGGTTGATCTCGTCGAGAGCCGTCTTGAAGTTCTCCTGGAGCTGCTCCTCGGTGAACGCGGCCTTGCCGACGACGAGGTGCACGTTCGCGTGCTTGTCGACGCGGAACTCGATCTTTCCGCCCTTGATCTCGGTCACGGCCTTGGCCACGTCCGGGGTCACGGTGCCGGTCTTCGGGTTGGGCATGAGGCCGCGGGGGCCGAGCACCTTTCCGAGACGACCGACCTGGCCCATGAGCTCGGGCGTCGAGACGGCGGAGTCGAACGAGGTGTACCCGCCCGCGACCTTCTCGATGAGCTCGGCGCCGCCGACCTCGTCGGCACCCGCGGCGATCGCGGCCTCGGCGGCCGGTCCCGTCGCGAAGACGATGACGCGGGCGGTCTTGCCCGTGCCGTGGGGGAGGATGACCGTGCCGCGGACCATCTGGTCCGCCTTGCGCGGGTCGACGCCCAGCTTCAGCGCGACCTCGACGGTGCTGTTGAACTTGGCCGAGCCGGTCTCGCGGGCGAGGGCGACGGCCTCATCGGCCGTGTAGTACTTGCCCTCTTCGAGCTTGGCTGCGGCGGCCCGGTAGGCCTTCGACTTCTGTGCCATGTTGTTTCTCCTTGAAACGAGAATGTGGTTCTAGAGCCTGGCGGGCTCTCCCACGGATGTTGAGTTCTGGAAGGGCGAGGACTAGCCCTCGACGGTGATTCCCATGCTGCGCGCAGTGCCGGCGATGATCTTCGCGGCCGCGTCGATGTCGTTGGCGTTCAGGTCGACCTGCTTCGCCTCGGCGATCTCGCGGACCTGCGCCTGGGTGAGCTTCGCGACCTTCACGGTGTGCGGGGTCGAGGAGCCCTTGGCGACGCCGGCGGCCTTCTTGATGAGCTCCGCCGCGGGCGGGGTCTTCAGGATGAAGGTGAAGGAACGGTCCTCGTAGACGGTGATCTCGACGGGGATGACGTTGCCGCGCTGCGACTCGGTCTGCGCGTTGTACGCCTTGCAGAACTCCATGATGTTGACGCCGTGCTGACCGAGCGCCGGACCGATCGGGGGCGCGGGGTTCGCCGCGCCGGCCTTGATCTGGAGCTTGATCAGGCCGGTGACCTTCTTCTTGGGGGCCATTCTGATTCCTTTTCTCAGGGTTCGAGTGGTCGGGGGTTCCCGGCCGCTCTCCCGCGCACCCGACGGAGTCGGATCGCGGTGGAGGAGGGTCGGACGGCGCGCACGCGGACGGGCGCCGACACGAAAACCCGTACGAGCTTACACGGGTATCGCCACTCCCGACAGGGCGGATCCGCATCCGCCACTGCCGTCTGCGAGCACCCGCACCGTCTGCAGGCACCCGCACCGTCTGCAGGCACCCGCACCATCTGCAGGGGAATCGCGGCGGGTCGTCCCCGGCCAAGCTGAGGAAAGCCCTCTCTCAGCCGGATCCCCTGCAGATCGCACCGGCACGGCGCCGACGAGCGCGTCCTGGAACGACGGACGCCCCCTCCGCCGGAGCGGAGAGGGCGTCGTCGCGACGTCGGAACGTCAGAGCTTGGTGACCTGGTCGAACGACAGCTCGACCGGGGTCTCGCGCTCGAACAGCGACACGAGCACCGTGAGCTTGCCGCTCTCGGGCTTGATCTCGCTGATGGAGCCGGGAAGACCCGCGAACGAGCCCTCCTTGATGGTGATCGTCTCGCCGATCTCGAAGTCGACCTCGGCGGGCAGCACGCGCTGGGCCTGCTTCTGGCCCTTGGCGCCGGGCGCCTTCGAGGGCGCGACGTCCTTGATCTCGACGAGGCTCTTCAGCATCGTGAAGGCCTCCTCGAAGCGCAGCGGAGTCGGGTTGTGGGCGTTGCCCACGAAGCCGGTCACGCCGGGGGTGTGACGGACGACCGACCACGAGTCCTCGTTGAGGTCCATGCGCACCAGCACGTAGCCGGGGATGCGCACGCGCGTGACCATCTTGCGCTGGCCGTTCTTGATCTCGACCACGTCCTCCATCGGGACCTGGACCTCGAAGATGTAGTCCTCGGCCTCGAGCGAGACCTTGCGGTTCTCGATGTTGGACTTCACGCGCTTCTCGAAGCCGGCGTAGGAGTGGATGACGTACCACTTGCCCGGCTTGCCGCGGAGTTCCGTGCGGAAGGCCTCGTAGGGGTCGATGTCGGCGAGGTCCTCGCCCTCGGCCTCCGCGTCCTCCGCGGCGACCTCGGCCTCGTCCTCGACGGCCTCGAGGGCCGCTTCGGCCTCCTCGACGGTGTCGATGTGCGCGGCCTCGTCGACGGCCGCGTCGGCCTCCGGGTCGTCGACCGAGCCGATGGCGTCGAGCGCGGCCTCGAGGTCGGACGCCAGGTCCTCCTCGGACTCGTTCTCGTCGATGACGCTCAGGGCGCCCTCCTCGGCGGGCTCGCTGGAGTCCTCGGCCTGCGTGAGGGTGCCGCCCTCCTGCGCCTCCTCGACCTCCGACGACTGCTCGGCAGCCGTCGACCAGTCGACGTCGTCGCGGTTTCTGTCAGACACTCGTCACAACTCTCTCTCGATCGATGCGGTCGGCGCCGCGAGGGCGCGTACCGCTGTGGCCGGCATCCCCCGCCCAAGCGGTGTCGGATGCCACCGGGTCAGGCGGCTGGTGTGCCGAAGACGTAGGTGACGGCCAGCGCGAACACCCAGTCGAGGAACGAGACCAGCGCCATCATGATGACGACGAAGATCAGGACCACCACGACGTAGTTGCCGAGCTCTTTCCTGGTCGGCGTCACGACCTTCTTCAGCTCGGCGATGACCTGCCGGATGAAGAGGGCGATCCGCGCGAACGGATTGCGCCGCGCCGCACGCTGCTGATTCGCGATCGCGACGACGTCCTCGCTCGGCTCGTCGACTGCTTTCCCGGCCACCTGCACGCACCTTTCCCACACCGGAACCTCCGGTGTGGCCGGCCGCCCTGCGGGCGACCCTGGACCGATGACCGCTGCATCGCGGGGACCGCGAGCGACGGGCATCGATGTGCAGGGCGGACAGGGCTCGAACCTGCAACCTGCGGTTTTGGAGACCGCTGCTCTACCAATTGAGCCACCGCCCTATGGATGCCGTTGCGAGCATCCGAGGAGGAGGCGAACCCCGCTGCACCCTCCGCCGACCCTGTCGGGCGCGGTGAAGACTGGCAGAGTTCGACTACCTCGGACGAGTGTACGTGGACCCGAGAGGAGTGTCCAGCCGGGCCGCGCCGCCCGGATGCGCCCCCTCGCGCGCAGAGGATACGCTGGCGCTCGTGTCTGCTCCCACGCGCGTCTCCGCCCGAATCTCCGCCATCGCCGAGTCCGCGACCCTCAAGGTCGACGCCAAGGCGAAGGCCCTCCAGGCGCAGGGACGCCCCGTCATCTCCTACGCGGCGGGCGAGCCCGACTTCCTCACCCCCGAGCACATCGTCGAGGCCGCGTCCGCCGCGGTGCTCGATCCCAAGAACTACCGCTACACCCCCGCGGCGGGTCTCCCCGACCTCCGCGCGGCGATCGCCGAGAAGACCGCGCGCGACTCCGGATGGGCGGTCGAGCCCTCGCAGGTCGTCGTCACCAACGGCGGCAAGCAGGCCGTCTACCAGGCCTTCCAGACCCTCCTCGACGACGGCGACGAGGTCCTCGTGCCGACCCCCTACTGGACCACCTACCCCGAGGCGATCAAGCTCGCGGGCGGCGTGCAGGTCGACGTCTTCGCGGGTGCCGACCAGGGCTACCTCGTCACCGTCGAGCAGCTCGAGGCGGCCCGCACCGAGCGCTCCAAGGTGCTGCTCTTCGTCTCGCCCTCCAACCCCACCGGCGCCGTCTACTCCGCCGAGCAGACCCGCGCGATCGGCGAGTGGGCGCAGGAGCACGGCCTCTGGGTGATCGCCGACGAGATCTACCAGAACCTGGTCTACGCGGTCGACGGGCAGGACGACGCCGGTCCCCTCGAGCGCGCCACCTCGATCGTGGAGGCCGTGCCGGAGCTGCGCGACCGCACGATCCTCGTCAACGGAGTCGCCAAGACCTACGCGATGACCGGCTGGCGCGTCGGATGGATGGTCGGCCCGGCCGACGCCATCGCCGGCGCCTCGAACCTGCAGTCGCACCTCTCGAGCAACGTCTCCAACATCTCGCAGCGGGCCGCGATCGCCGCGCTCACCGGCCCGCAGGAGCCGGCCGAGGAGATGCGCCTCGCGTTCGACCGCCGCCGCCGCACCATCGTGGCCGAGCTGAACGCGATCGACGGAGTCGAGTGCCCCACCCCCGGTGGCGCGTTCTACGTGTACCCGGACGTCCGCGGACTGCTGAACCGCGAGTGGGACGGCGTGACGCCGACCACCTCGCTCGAGCTCGCCGACCTGATCCTCGAGAAGGCCGAGGTCGCGACCGTGCCCGGCGAGGCCTTCGGCCCCAGCGGCTACCTGCGCCTCTCCTACGCCCTCGGCGACGACGCGCTGCTCGAGGGCGTGCAGCGGCTGCAGAAGCTGTTCCGGTGAGCTTTCCGCCTCTCTCCTCCTTCGTCGTCGATCGGCCGCAGTCGGCTTCGCGAAACGGGAACTCATGCAGAGCGTCCTGCGTCCGCCTACGGCGATCCGCTGACACGCGGATCACCTGTTCGGCGGTGCCGGTCCGCCTCTCTCCTCCTCCGTCGCCGATCGGCCGCAGTCGGCCCTCCGAGGCGGGCACGTTCCGCAGAGCGAGTCGCGTCCGCCTACGGCGATCCGCTGACACGCGGATCACCTGTTTGGCGGTGCCGGTCCCGCCTCTCTCCTCCTCCGTCGTCGATCGGCCGCAGTCGGCGGCGCTGAGACGCCTCTCTCCTCCTCCGTCGTCGATCGGCCGCAGTCGGCCCTCCGAGGCGGGCACGTTCCGCAGAGCGAGTCGCGTCCGCCGACGGCGATCCGCTGACACGCGGATCACCTGTTCGGCTCGGCGGCGCTGCGCTCGCCAGTGACGGTCAGGATCCTGCTGCTGGCGGGCGGCCTGCTGGTCGAGTAGCCCCGCAGGGGCGTATCGAGACCCGCGTCCGCCCGCAGATCCGCGCTGCGGCCCGGCCTCCTGGCGTCGGTGGATCTCCACACGCCCGCTGCAGCGGGCTGCTCGATCAGCACGCTGCAGCCGCACCCACATGGTGACTTCTCCCCGCTGACCCGTCGGGCGGTGCGGTGATGCAGAACGTCAGCCGAGAGGGGGGTCGGCCGCGACCGTGGCCGAGCCAGCTCTCGGCTGAGGTCGCGCTCGGGAGCACCGCGCCCGGCTCGCGTCGCGGCGACAGCACGGCGGCGACTGCGCGAAGTGCGGGGTCAGCGCAAGTGGTGGGCGGAAGCGGAGCCGGCGCTGTCGCTCGGGCGCGCGACAGGGCACGCTGGTGCGATGACCCCCGACGCCGCAGTCCGTGTCCGCGATCTGCGGAAGGACTACGGCGGTGCGCCCGCCCTGACCGGGATCTCGTTCGACATCCACCGCGGCGAGACCTTCGCCCTGCTGGGGCCCAACGGCGCCGGCAAGTCGACGACGATCGAGATCCTCGAGGGCTACCGCGACCGCTCCGACGGCGAGGCCTCGGTGCTCGGGGTGGATCCCCGTCACGGCGACCTCGCCTGGAAGTCGCGCCTGGGCATCGTGCTGCAGTCCAGCGGAGAATCCGGCAATGCGACGGTGCGCGAGCAGATCGCGCACTTCGCGAGCCTCTACCCCCGTCCGCGCGACGTCGACGAGACGATCGAGGCCGTGGGGCTCACCGCCAAGGCGCGCTCGCGCATCGGCAAGCTCTCGGGCGGCCAGCGCCGCCGCGTCGACGTCGCCCTCGGCATCATCGGACGCCCCGAGCTGGTGTTCCTGGACGAGCCGACGACCGGCTTCGATCCGGAGGCGCGGCACTCGTTCTGGGACCTCGTCGCGCTGCTGAAGAGCGAGGGCACCACGATCCTCCTGACCACGCACTACCTCGACGAGGCCGCCCGACTCGGCGACCGCGCCGCGGTCATCGCCGGTGGGCGCCTGCTGGCGATCGGCCCGGTCGGCGAGATCGGCGGCGACGAGGCGCGCGTCCCGATCGTGCAGTGGGAGGAGTCGGGGGTCGTGCACCGCGTGCGCACGACCGAGCCGGCGCGCTTCGTCGCCGAGCTCTGCGCCCGGCTGGGCGAGCCCCCGGCGCTCGAGGTGCTGCGGCCCAGCCTCGAGGACATCTACCTCGACCTCATCCGGGACGACCGGGCCGGCGACGGCGACATCGCTCTCGACGTGATCGGAGAGACCGTATGAGCACCGCGGTCCAGGCCCCTCCCCGCGCCCGGCTGCGCACCGGTCCCGGCCGCACCCTGCGGCTGGGCGCCGCGCGCGCCCGCTACGAGGTGCGCTCGTACTTCCGGGCCCCCGACCAGGTCTTCTTCACCTTCCTCTTCCCCGTGCTGCTGCTCACGATCTTCTCGGTCGCGTTCGGAGAGAACGCGGTCATGCAGTCCGATCCGCAGGACCCGGGCATCACGATGGCCGAGTACTACGTCCCGGGGCTCGCCGCCGCGGGCATCCTGCTCTCGGGCGTGCAGAACCTCGGCGTCGACATCGCGGTCGAGCGCAGCGACGGGACGCTCAAGCGCCTCGCCGGGGCCCCGCTGCCGGTGCTGAGCTACTTCCTCGGCAAGTTCGGCCAGGTGCTCGTCACGAGCCTCGCGCAGACGGCGCTGCTCCTGGTCGTCGCCGCCACGGTCTTCTCGGTGCAGCTGCCGACCGACAGCGGGCGATGGGCCACGTTCGCCTGGGTCTACCTCGCCGGAGTCGCCACCTCGGCGATCCTGGGCATCGCGGTGTCGGCGCTCCCCCGCTCGGGCAAGAGCGCCACCGCGGTCATCGTGCCGCCGCTCCTGGTCCTGCAGTTCGTCTCGGGCTCGTACCTCTCGTTCACGACGCTGCCCGACTGGCTGCAGAGCATCGCGAGCGTGTTCCCGCTCAAGTGGATCGCGCAGGGCATGCGCGCCGTGTTCCTGCCGTCGGACTTCGAGAAGCTCGAGGTGGACGGCGCCTGGGATCTGGGCGGAGTCGCGATCGTCCTCGGCGTCTGGCTCGTGCTGGGCCTGATCGCGAGCCGGCTCACCTTCCGCTGGATCCGGCGCGACGCCTGATCCGGCCCGACCTCCGACCCGGCGCCTGATCCAGCGCGACTTCCGGTCGCGCGCGACCTCCGATCCGGCGTCCCCGTCGCGCGCCGCCGCGTCAGACGCTGGTGCCGACCACCACGGGCTCGGGGTGCAGCAGCACGCCGAACTCGGCCAGGACGCGGCCCTGCACGTAGCGGGCGAGCTCCGCGATCTCCTCGGCACGGGCGCCGCCGCGGTTCGTCAGGGCCAGCGTGTGCTTGCTCGAGACGGCGGCCCGCGACCCCGGCAGCGCGAAGCCGCGGGTGATCCCCGAGTGCTCGATCAGCCAGGCCGCGCTGAGCTTCACGAGGGCGTCGGGGGCTGCGGGTGCCGGCAGCCCGAGGGGCGCGCCCGCGGCGACGGCGTCCAGAGGAGTGACGACATCGGCCTCGGCGGAGGGCTCGACGGGCCAGCGCGGGGCCGTCGGCGGCAGACCGGAGGCGGCGGCTCGGGTCACGATGGGGTTCGTGAAGAAGGACCCCGCGCTGGCGGTGTCCGGATCGTCGGCGTCGAGGACCATGCCCTTCGAGGAGCGCAGGCGCAGCACGGTCGCGCGCACCCGGTCCAGCGCGACCCGGTCGCCGAGCTCGACACCGAGGGCCGACGCCAGCTGCGCGTAGGCGATCGGCGCGCCGACGCCGTCGGTCTCCTCGAGGGCGAACTCGACGGCGAGGACCGCCCCGCGGCGCCCCTGCTTGAGGACCGAGGTGCGGTAGCCGAGCTCGAGCTCCGCGGCCGTGAGGCGCACGGGCTCCGACGCGCCCTCGTCGAGGAGGTCGACGGCGATCAGGGTGTCCGACAGCTCCTGGCCGTAGGCGCCGATGTTCTGCACCGGGGAGGCGCCGACGGTGCCGGGGATGCCGCTGAGCGCCTCGAGTCCGGTCCAGCCGCGCTCGACCGTGAGCGCCACGAGGCCGTCCCACGACTCGCCCGCCTGCACCCGCAGGTGCACCGCGCCGGGGCGGTCGGAGTCGAGCCGTTCCACTCCCGCCGTCCGCACGCGGATCACGGCGCCCTCGACGCCGTCGTCGCCGACGAGCAGGTTCGAGCCGCCGCCGACGAGCAGCCACGGCTCGTCGGCGGCCCAGAGCTCCTGCAGCACCGAGACGAGCTCGGCCGAGGTGGCGGGCTCGTAGTAGCGCTCGGGCGCGCCGCCGACGCGGAGGGTCGTCAGCTCGGAGAGGGAGGGCGCGGGCATGGGATCAGACGAGCGAGACGCGCGCCTGCGCCTTCCCGAGGACGGCCTGGCCGGCGACCGTGACGGTCAGGTCGATGCGCGCAGCTCCGGCGTCGGCGTCGAGCTCGCCGACCTTGGCGACGACGAGGACGTCGGCTCCCTCGCGGGGATCGACGACGATGGGACGGGTGAAGCGGACCCGGTAGTCGACGATGCGGCCGGGATCGCCGATCCAGTCGGCCACGACCTGCACGGCGGTGCCCATGGTGAGCATGCCGTGCGCGAGGACGCCGGGGAGACCCACCTCGGCCGCGACGTCGTCGCGGTAGTGGATCGCGTTGAAGTCGCCGGACGCGGCGGCGTAGCGGACGAGGACGTCGCGCGTGAAGTGGAAGCTCTCCTCGCCGACCACCTGCCCGACCTCGAGATCGGCCAGGACGGGCACCGCGGCGGTCACTCGTCGCCCCTGACGACGAGCGTGGAGATGCAGGTCACGACGTGCTCGCCGTGCGCATCCTCGACGGTGGACTCGAGGACGATCATCGAGTGCGGTCCGAGCTGCTTCACGCTGGCGACGGCGAGGGTCGCGGTGAGCTCGTCCCCGGCGACGATGGCGCGGGAGTGCGCGAAGCGCTGATCGCCGTGGACCACCCGGCTGTAGTCGATCCCGGCGTCCGGCTCGGCGAGCAGCTGCGCGACCGTCAGCTCCTGCATCACGACGGGGAAGGTGGGCGGCGCGATGACGTCGTCGTACCCGGCCAGGCGGGCGGCCTCGGGGTCGTGGTGGAGCGGTGAGGTGGCGGACACGGCGCGCGCGAACTCGCGCACCTTCTCGCGCCCCACCTGGTACGACGCGGTGGGCGCGAAGGCGCGACCGGTCAGTTCGGGGTTCACTGGCACCCGGACATCTTACGCGGTGGCTCGCGCGGGGCCCGGAGACCTCCCCCTCCTCCGGGTGGCACGCTGGTATGGCCATCGCGAAATACCCATGCGCGTATGGCTGACCCCCGACCCTTCTTCTCGGAAGCTGGCCAGCATGTCGACACCCCTCCCCGAACGAGACTGGGCCGAGTACGCCCGGGAGCTCGGAACGAACCTCCACCGCGCGCGCATGGCGAAGGGCGAGAGCCAGGAGCGGATCGCCCACGCCGCGGGACTCGCCGGCTACACCTACCAGAAGTTCGAGAAGGGCGAGTCCAAGCCCGGGTCTCCGGCGAACCCGCAGCTGAAGACGCTCTTCGCCCTCTGCGAGGCGCTGGACCTCGAGCTGAGCGACCTCCTGCCGCCGAACCCGCCCCGCGTCTCATCGCGCGGCCCGGCCTAGGAGCAGCGAGGCGTCGATCGCCCCGGCCAGGCGCGCCGCCCCGCTGAGGTCGAGATCGACCACCCCCAGGTCGTCCGCCTCGAGGCGGACCCGCACCTCGCCCGCCGGACCCGGCCGGCAGAGGGACACGTGCACGAGAAGCGCCTCCGGCCGGCCGAGCGGCCCCCGATCCGGCCACTGCACGAGCGGCACGCTGCTCGCCGCCGAGCGGTGCAGCCGCTCGGCGCGCCCTCCGATGTCGTCGTGCTCGCCCGCGCACCACTCCGGGCACCCGTCGTTCCGCTCGCCGTCCTGTCGTCCGTCCATGTTCCGCACCAATCGCTCGAGGCGCACATCACACCGGTCGGCACCGACATCGAGGAGGGCCCTCGGCCTCGTTCCGCTCGGGGGTGTGGACAGTCACCACCACCTCCCCCGCTGTGGAGGAGTGCCGACACTCTCCCATACGCAGGTGGGCATGCGATCGAGCCGTCGCCGATCGCGTCAGCGGTGCACGATCAACCAGGTCGCGACGGCGGTCGACTCCCCGCGGTTCACCATCCGGTGGGGCCGCTCGCACGGGAACGTGATCCCGTCACCGGCCGCGAGCACGACCGTCTCGTCCTCGAACTCCACCGTCAGCTCGCCGAGCGTCACCGTGCCCACCTCGAAGCCGTCGTGCCGGAGGAACCGGCGGTGCGCCGTCGAGGTCGACCCCGGCGGATAGGTCGACTCGAAGAAGTCGACCGCCTCGACCGAGCGGGGCGCGAGCCGACGGAACAGCACTCCGCCGTCGAGGGTCACCGGAGCGACCTCCCCCGCTCGCACGACCGCCGTCGCGACCGACGGGGGCGCCGGCTCGTCGAAGACGGCCGAGAGGGGCACGCCGAGCGCGCCGACGACCGCGATCAGGCGCCCGACCGAGGGCTGCATCGAGCCGCGCTCGATCTGCGAGACGGCGCTGGCCGAGATGCCGAGCTCCCGGGCGAGGGCGCGCAGCGACATGCCGGAGGCGAGCCGCAGCTCGCGCAGGCGCGCTCCGAGACGCTCGCGATCCGCTCCGGCGGCGAGGGCGCTCGCAGCGACCTGCACGGAATCGTCTGTCGGGACGGCGTCGGAGGGTCCGCCGGAGTCGGCCTCGGGGGCGTCGGTGAGCATCGGCGACCCTCCTCCGGCGATCGTCACACACCCGTAACGGAGCCGAAACGAGCCCGGGGGTGTCAAGCAATAGGTTCACATGCTGTGAAGCGACTGCTTCACAGCATCCACGCACAGCGCCTCACGCACTCCGCGGGGACGGCCGACCGCCTCGGTCCGCCACCACGACCACCCTGACACATCCGATCCGAGCCGGGCCCTCGCCCGGCCGCCCGAGAGGTGGATCCTCCATGACCGACCGCGCCACAGCATCCCGCACCGACCTGCCGCCCGTCGCCGCCGAGCTCCCCGCCGGCGCCGCCCTGATCAAGCCCGGCTACGACGACCGCCTGGCGAACGAGGACCTCGCCCCGCTGGTGAAGCAGCGCTGGTCGAGCTACAACATCTTCGCGTTCTGGATGTCGGACGTGCACAGCGTCGGCGGCTACGTCACCGCGGGATCCCTCTTCGCGCTCGGCCTCGCCGGCTGGCAGGTGCTCGTCGCCCTGGTCGTCGGCATCGTGATCGTGCAGATCTTCTGCAATCTCGTCGCCAAGCCGAGCCAGATCACCGGCGTTCCCTACCCGGTGATCAACCGGGCGATCTTCGGGATCCGCGGCGCGAACATCCCCGCGATCATCCGCGGCCTGATCGCGATCGCCTGGTACGGCGTCCAGACCTACCTGGCCGCGCAGTCGCTGAACATCGTGTTCCTCAAGTTCTTCCCCGACCTCGCCTCCTGGAACACCCCGGAGGCGTCCTTCCTCGGACTCTCCGCGCTGGGCTACCTCTCGTACGCGATCCTCTGGGTCGCCCAGGCCGCGCTGTTCTGGCGGGGCATGGAGTCGATCCGCCGCTTCATCGACTGGGCCGGCCCCGCCGTCTACGTGGTGATGCTGGTCCTGGCCGTCTACCTCGTGTCGCAGGCGGGCTGGGAGAACATCTCGCTGAACCTCGGTTCGGGCGAGGTCCTCGACTTCGCCGCGTCGCTGCCGGTCATGATCTCGGCCGTCGCGCTCGTCGTGTCCTACTTCTCGGGCCCCATGCTCAACTTCGGCGACTTCTCGCGCTACGCCCGAAGCTACGGCGCGGTGAAGAGGGGCAACCTGCTCGGACTCCCGATCAACTTCCTCTTCTTCTCGCTCCTCACGGTGATCACCGCCTCCGCGACGGTCCCCGTCTTCGGCGAGCTGATCACCGACCCGATCGAGACGGTCGAGCGGATCGACACCTGGTTCGCGGTCCTGCTCGGCGGGCTGACCTTCGTCATCGCGACGATCGGCATCAACATCGTCGCCAACTTCATCTCGCCCGCGTTCGACTTCTCGAACGTCAACCCGAAGAAGATCAGCTGGCGGATGGGCGGCATGATCGCCGCCGTCGGCTCGGTGCTGCTGACCCCGTGGAACTGGTACTCGAACGACACCGCGATCCACTACACGCTCGGCATCCTGGGAGCCCTCATCGGCCCGCTCTTCGGCGTGCTGATCGCCGGCTACTACCTGATCAGCCGCCAGCGAGTGTGGGTCGACGACCTGTACACGATGAGCGAGACGGGCCGCTACTGGTTCTCGAAGGGCTTCAACCCCAACGCCGTGTGGGCCACGGTCATCGGCGGAGTGCCGTCGGTCGCCTCGGTGCTCGTGCCCCGCTGGATCGCCGAGGCCGGCGGACCCTCCTTCACCTGGCTCGGCGACTACAGCTGGTTCCTCGGCTGCGGGCTCGGGTTCGTCGCCATGGCCCTGCTCGAGCGCCGCGCCCCGCGCATCGGGCGCCTCGAGGAGGACCTCGAGAACGTCAGCGACGGCAGCGCCGCCTGAT